>JANXRI010000265.1 GCA_025353085.1 Betaproteobacteria bacterium | reverse complement strand
GACCGCGCCAACCGCGCACTGGGTCGAGAAGCTCGACGCCGCGGCGGTTCCCGGCGGTCCGGTCTACACCTACGATCAGGCGCTCGCCGATCCGCATATGGCAGCGCGTAACATGGTGACCGAAATCGATCATCCGAAAATCGGCCGCATGAAGAACATGGGCTCGCCGGTTAAAAGCAGCGTTGAGTTCACCAAAACACGCTCGCCCGCGCCCTGGCTGGGCCAGCATTCGGACGCGGTGCTCAAAACACTTGGCTATCAGGATGCCGAGATCGCCGCCCTGCATTCAGAGGGCGTCGTCTACGACAAGTATCGCAACCAAGCCTAGCCCGGCGCCGGCTCTGCGGGGGCGTTGGGTGTCGAGCTGCCGGCGCCCTCGAACAGGCCCTGCATTCCGCACTCGGGTTTTTTCTGCACTACCTCGACCACGCCGTTGAGATCTCCGTACATGCCGCAGTAGTGCATGCGGTCAACGTCGCTGAAGGTGACCTTCACATGCCCGGTCGTATATTCGACCAGCGCATGCCCGGTGAATAACTTGATCAGCGCTTTGCCCGTCGTGCCCTGGGCGTCTTCCCACTGCGTGGCGCCGTCGCCGCGCCGGCTGTGAATCGAGCACACGCGGGTGCCGAGCCGGCTGTAAAACGCAAATTCCATCGCACGACCTTTTACCGCCTCGACGATCAGGCGTACCTGCTCGTCGTTAGGGCCGGTGCGGCAGGTGAATTTTTCGAGCGGCAGCACCCTGTTCGCTTTAGCCGACGCCGTCATTGGATGCATTTTTTTTGTGGCGTCGGCGGCGTAAGCCGCGGTCGACAATGTCAGGCACGCGGCCGCAATTGCTATCGTGCGCATCTAAAGAACCTCCTCTACATTTCGCGCGGCGCAGTGCCGGCGATGTTGATCGATCAAATTCGACTCGGCGTCGAGTGCACGCCGTCAATTGCGTGCGGACCCTGTTTGCGTGCACTTTGCGCACTGCCTATAATCCAGAGCACTTCAACGGAGTTATGGCCAGGAGATGAGCATGACCGCACACGACCGGCCGCGCATCAAAGTATGCAATCCAACCGGCGCACCCGATTCGCCGCCGAAACGATTGGCGCCGCGTCTCGAGTCGCTGCGCGGTGCGCGCGTCGCGCTACTCGATAACGGCAAAGAATTTTCCGACGACGTTATCAATGCAATCGGCACAGTACTCAAGCATGAGCTTGGCGTCAAGGAGGTGCGGCTCTGGGACAAGCAATTTCCCGCCAAAGGCGCGCCGTTCATTGCCGAACTCGCGCGTTCATGCGACGCAGTCATCACCGGCGTCGGGCATTGAGGATCCTCCGCCCCATGGACTGCGCGTGACGCAGCCGCACTCGAAGAACTCGGCGTGCCAACCGCAACGGTCTGCAGCATTGCGTTCGCGCCGCTCGCCCGCGTGGTTGCCCGCGGGCTCGGTCATTTAAGCCTGCCGATTGCGATCATTCCGCATCCGGTGGGAGATCAAAACGCCGAACTCATCAGCCGCAAAGGCATCGACATCGCGGCGGAATGCGCGCGCATATTGACAACACCCGCCGCCGAACTCGACGCCGAATTTCGCGCGGCCAAATATCCGCTGCCGCCGGCGACCGTCGAAAAGTAACCGCATGTCCGAAGCCCTCATGCATCCGGCCGTATCGACACTCGTCGACGTGCCGGATTCGTTCGACGCGATCAACGATTACTTTTACGAGCAGGGCTGGACCGATGGCCTGCCAATCGTGCCGCCGACACGCGAGCGCGTCGACAGAATGCTGACCGGCATGGCATGGCGCGATCCGGAGGCGTTGATCGCAGTGATCCCGCCAGCGATGGGTCGGGCGACGCTCGCCAAGATAGCTACCAATTGCGTGATGGCTGGCTGCCGGCCCGAATACCTGCCGGTCGTTGTCGCGGCCATCGAAGCTGTCAGCGTTCCCGGCTACGGACTCGCGCATCGGCAGACTACCACCCACGCAGGCGCCCCGCTGATCATCGTGAACGGCCCGATCGTCAAAGCGCTCAAAATCAATTACGGCACGGGCTGCTTCGGCCCCGGCTGGCGCGCCAATGCGACGATCGGACGCGGACTGCGGTTGAATCTCGTCAACCTCGGCGGCGCGATCCCCGGTGAAGTCGACTTCTGTCAGCACGCGCATCCTGGCAAGTACACGTATTGCATCGCCGAATACGAGGCGGCGAATCCGTGGGAACCGCTGCATGTCGAGCGTGGGTTCCATCGCGGCGAAAGCGTGGTCACGCTAGTCAACTGTGAAGCGCCGCACAGCGCGACTGAAAACGTGCAAACCGACCCCGTCGAAATCATGCGTACGTTCGCATCGACGATGGCGACCCTTGGCAACAATAATATTTATTCGCAAGGGCATCCGGTGCTCGTGCTGTGCCCCGAGCATGCAAACTACATCAATGCCGCCGGCTGGACCAAGCGCGACGTTAAAAACGATTTATTCGAGCGCGCGCGCCAGCCGTGGGGGCTCGTCAAGAACCGCGGCAAATCGAAGGGTCCGAAAATTCCCGATTGCGTCGATCAGAACGACGACAGCTCGATGGTGCCGGTCGTGTGCGAAGCAAATGACCTGATCGTGTTGATAGCGGGCGGCGCCGGCGGAAAATCGATGTGGTGCCCAACCGCAGGCGGGCAGAGCCTGAGCGTCAGCAAGGCAATCGAGACCGGGCCGCGCTCTTAGCTCACGGGCTCATGCGATAGCTACAACGGCGCAATTCGTCAGTACGTAAGAAATATCCGCTGAATTTCACCGACATCACGCGTCTGCGCGAGCGCCAGCATCAGCAGAATGCGCGCTTTCTTCGGCGCGAGATTATCGGCCACGACAAAACCCTTTTCCGTAAACGACCGCTTGGCCATTACCCGGCCGCTGCCGACCTGGCTTGCCATGACAATGCACACACTGCGTCGCTGAGCCTCACATAACGCATCGAGAAAAGCACGCGGCGCGCTGCCGCTGCCAAGACCCGCGCTGACGATGCCCGCGCAACCCGTGTCGACCAGTGCTTTGACCGCGCTGCCATCGACGCCCGAATAAGCGCAGGCGATATCGACGCGCGGCAATGCCGTGATGCTATCGACGTCGAATTCGCTTGACGCCGTATGCGATCGCGTCGGCGCACGCAGGAATACGACTTTGCCGTCCGCATCGGCATAACCAAGAAATCCAAGCTCACCCGACTTGAACGTTTCAAGCCGTGACGTGTTGGTTTTCGTCACGTCGCGCGCGGCCTGGATTTCATTATTCAGCACGACGAGCGCGCCCTTCCCAGCGGCATCAGGACTTGCGGCCACCCGGATTGCATCGTAGAGATTGATGTCGGCGTCGGTGCCAAGTCCGGTGGACGGCCGCATTGCACCCGTAATGACGACCGGCTTTGACGACCTCACAGCGAGATTAAGAAAATAAGCCGCCTCTTCCAGCGTCGACGTGCCGTGCGCGATCACGACGCCCGCGGCCTCAGCATCATCGTGGAATATCTGCTCGATGCGGCGCGCGAGATCGAGCCATTGCGGCGGTGCGATGTCGCCGCCATAACTGTTGAGAAACTGCTCGGCGCGAATGTCCGCGAACTCATGCGCTTCAGGAATACGCGCGACCATCTCGTCGATCGTCAGATGGCGGTCTGCATAGTTGTAATTCAATAAATCGAGCCGGGAATCGCCAACGCAGGAGATGCTGCCGCCGGTGCCGATCACATAAACACGTCGCTTTCCCATGGTTAAAACACCCGCAAAAAATTCAGCCGCTTATGAACGCACATAAATGCACATAAATTCACCCACATTAACGCTGACTAAAGCTGGAAGAGTATGCCGCAGAGAGCGCCGGGTTCACTGACTAAAAAGACGAATCTTTTATCCGTGTTCTCGGTGGTAAAGATTTTTTACTCGACCCGAACCTTGGCCATGCGCACGATTTTGGCCCACTTATCCGTTTCCAACTTGATAAATGCTGCGAACTCCGCCGGCGTTCCACCCGCGGGCTGCGCGCCTTCCCGAGCGAGGCGCTCCTTGAAGTCGGGCTGCGCCAGCATTTTTACGACTGCGCCATTAAGCTGAGTCACGAGCGGCGCCGGCACCCGCGCCGGCGCCAGCATGCCGTACCACGTATCGGCCTCGAAACCCGGATAACCTGATTCCGCAATCGTCAACAGTTCCGGCGCGAGCGGCGAACGCACGCGGCTGGTAACGGCGAGCGCAATGAGTCTGCCCGCTCTAATCTGCGGCAATGCAACCGGCGTCGTCGCCATCATGAGCTGCATCTCGCCGGCGAGTAAGGCGGTGAGAGCCGGGCCAGCGCCACGGTATGGCACGTGCGTAATGTCGATACCCGCCGCATACCGAAACATTTCAGCCGATAGATGCGACACCCCGCCATTGCCCGACGACGGAAAGTTGAGCCGTCCCGGCCGCGCCTTGGCAATCCGCACGAGTTCGGCGACCGTCTTCGCCCCCACCGCCGGATTCACGACCAGCACATTGGGCGCGGTGGCCGCGAGAATGATCGGCGCGAAATCCGCGATCGGATCGTACGGGAGCTTGCGATAAAGGCTGACGTTGATGGTATGCGTCATCGATACGAAGCCGAGCGTGTAGCCGTCAGGCACTGCGTGCGCGAGAATTTCGGTGCCGATCATCGCCGCCGCGCCGGGCCTGTTGTCGACGATCACCGACTGATTCCACTGCTCGCCAAGTTTCAATGCGATTGTGCGCGCGACGACATCGGTACCGCCGCCTGACGGAAAAGGCACCACCATGCGCACCGGTTTGTCGGGATAAGCCGCTGCGACTACGCCGCTTGCGATCGCGCCCGCCAAGCATGCGGCCAGGCGTCCCGCCTGTTTCGCCTTCATCAATACGCCGTAATTCCGGCGTCCTTGATGACCTTGGCCCATTTGTCGAATTCGGATTTCATGTAAGCGGCAAATTCGGCCGGCGTGCTGGTGCGGACCTCAAGGCCTTGCCCGAACAGCAGTTGCTTGACTTCAGGCGTCTGTATCGCGCGGACGATTTCAGCGTTCAGATAATCGATGATGGGACGCGGCGTGCCGGCCGTCGTCACAACGCCGTACCAGTTGTCGGCTTCATAGCCGGGCAGCCCGGATTCGGCGATCGTCGGCAAATCCGGCAATACGGCGGAACGCCGGATGGTCGTGACCGCAAGCCCGCGTATCTTGCCGGCTTTCACCTGCGGCACGGCCGTCGGCGCCGATGAGAACACGAGCTGTACCTGTCCTGCAATCAGGTCGATCATAGCGGGTGCGCCGCCTTTATAGGGCACGTGCACCATGTCGGTCCTGGTCATGATTTTAAATAATTCGGCGGCGAGATGGCCGGCGTTGCCGGCGCCCGATGAGCCATAGGTGAGCTTGCCCGGCTGCGCGCGCGCCAGTGCGATCAGTTCCTGTACGCTTTTAACGGGCACCGATGGATTGACGACGAGCACATTGCTTTGCGAAGTCGCGAAGGTGATGGCTGCAAGGTCGCGCAGCGGATGATAACTCAACCCTTTATAGAGATTCGTGTTCACGGCAAGTCCGCCCAGGGAGCCGACCATGATCGTGTGTCCGTCAGGCGGCGCGTGCGCCGTGATTTCCGAAGCGAGGCTGCCTGCAGCGCCCGCTCGGTTGTCAACGACCACCTGGTAACCGAACACCGCAGCAAGCTTGGGCGAAATAGCGCGCGCGACGATATCGAGTCCACCGCCTGCCGAGTTGGCGGCGATGAACCGTACCGGCTTGTTCGGAAAATTTGCCGGCGCTGCGATCGCCGTGCACGCCGCAACCGTCATTGCAGTTCCCAACCAGACGACTATCGCCGGACAATTATTCTTGCTCATTGCTGCCGCTCCTCGTTATTGTTTGGCTACTCGACTGCTAATCGACTACTACTCAACTTTAACGCCCGCATCTTTAACGACCTTGCCCCACTTGGCGATTTCCGACTTAACGAAGTCACCCCATTCTTTTGGCGTAGTGGTTTGAATTTCCACGCCGGCAATCGCGAGTCTATCGACGATATCCGGCAACTTGAGTATGCGAACGACTTCACCGTTTAACTTGTTGACGATCGCAGGCGGGGTTTTCGCGGTCGTGAACAAGCCCTGCCAGTCGAGCACCGAGAAGCCGGGAATGCCTGCTTCGGATATCGTCGGCACCTGCGGTTCGGCGGGCGAGCGCTTGAGTGCAGTGACTGCTAATGCGCGCAACTTGCCGGCACGCACGAATGGGATCGCCGACGGCATGCTCGCAAAACTGCCTGCAATCTGGCCGCCGACGAGGTCGGCCATGGCCGGCCCGCCGCCTTTATACGGCACGTGCACGACGTTCACGGCGGCCAGTATCCTGAATAGTTCGACCGCCATATGCGGCGCACCACCGGTGCCGCTCGAGCCGAACGTGAGTTTGCCGGGCTGCGCTTTAGCAAGCGCGATCAACTCTTTCACATTGGTCGCTGCCACGCTCGGGTGCACCACCAGTAGATTGGTGACATTGCCCGTGTAAGTAATCGGCGCGAAATCGGCCACGATGTCGTAGGGCATTTTGTACAGGCTCGCGTTGATTGCCATCGGCCCGATGCTGGAAAGCAGCACACTGTAACCATCGGGGATCGCTTTCGCGACAAGGTCCGCGCCTATCATGCCGTTGGCGCCGGGGCGGTTGTCGACGACTACCTGCTGCCCCCATGTTTCGGCCATCTTTTGCGCGACGACCCGCGCCACGAGATCGGTGCTGCCGCCCGGTGCAAAACCAAGAATGAGACGAATTGGCCGCAGCGGGTAACCCTGCGCGAGTGGGGCGGCGCACGCACTCGTGAGCGCCACCACAGAGAGCACCAGCAGGCCAAGCTTCATACCATGCGTCCTTTTGCATTCAGGTAAAATTTGAGAGAGCAAAATTTGCTCACCGATTCTGGCGGCTTCATTATAGCAATCGGCCAACCAGCGTTTCCATCAACGGAAGTTCCGACATGAAAGCATGGCGTAATCCTTATATCGTTTCGTTCGCGCGCGCCGTCGCTGATTTCAAGTCGGGCAGGCAAACGCCACGCGACTTTCTCGAGCGCTGCATCGCCAACGTCAACCAGTACGAAGCCCGCGTCAAAGCGTTCGTCACGCTCGACCGCAAAGCGGCACGCACGGCCGCGGACGCGTCGACCAAACGCTACCGGGCCGGCCAGCCGCTTTCGCTCGTTGACGGTTGCCCGGTCGGCATCAAGGACATCATGGCGACCAAAGACATGCCGACGCAGATGAACTCTCCCGTATTTAAAGGCTGGCAATCCGGCCAGGATGCGGCGTGTGTGCAGGCGCTGCGCCAGGGCGGCGCGATAATTTTCGGCAAAACCGTCACTACGGAATTTGCGATTGGCTATTCCGGGCCGACGACCAACCCGTTCGACGCGAGCCGCACGCCGGGCGGGTCATCGAGCGGCACGGCAGCGGCGGTGGGCTCGGGCATGATGCCGGTCGGTCTCGGCACTCAGACCCAGGGCTCGACCTTGCGACCGGCTTCGTATTGCGGCGCGGTGGGTTTCAAGCCCACGGTAGGGGCGCTCAATATGGCGGGTATCCACCCCCTGTCGGCGACCACCGATCACCTCGGCATCATCGGCGCAACCCTCGGCGATGTATGGCGCGTCGCGTCGCAGATTTCGCTCGGCATCGGCAGTCCCGGCTATGGCTTCATGAATGGCGCCGGCGAGAGCCTGCCGATTGCAGTGCAGCCGCGAAAATTGATCCGCCTTTACACGCGCGGCTGGACTGAAATCGACTCGAACACGGCAGCAGCGTTCGAGGAAGTGATTGAATCGTTGACCGCGGCCGGCGTCGAAATCGTGAGCAAGGACAACGAGCCGCGCGTCGCCGCGTTCGAAGCAGCGCTCGAGCGCGATGTCGATTCGGCGCTCGACATCGTCGCCTATGAAATGAAATGGCCGTTTCAGGATTACATCGCGCGCTACGGCAAGCAAATCGGCCAACGCATTCATGGCCTGCTCGAGCGCGCGGCGAAAATGTCGCCGGCCGATTACCTCGCCGTGCTGGAGAAACGTCGCTCGATTCGCGCGCAATGCCGCGAACTAGCTGCCGCGGTGGGCGCCGACGCATACGTGACACTCGCCTCCTCCGGTCCGGCTATCGAGGGTTTCGAATTCAGCGGCAGCCGCTCTTTCATCGTGCCGGGCTCGTGGCTGGGGTTTCCGGCGTTCTCGTTGCCGGTGATGAACGCAGACGGCTTGCCGTTCGGATTGCAACTGCTTGGCCTTGAACACCATGACGACAATCTCTGCTCGACTGCGCACTGGGTCATGCAGGCGCTGGCAGCCGGTTAGGTCATGGCTCGATCATCGCGCCGTTGCAGTACGCGCGGGCGCCAGCACTTGCGCGCATAAACTGTTGGCGCCGCGTTCCTTCAGCAGCGGGCGGAATAGTGTCGCGATCGATGCGGGCGCTGTTACGGCGCCGCCATTTCTAAGCGGCACGCGATCGTCGATCTTGAAGCGCGCGTTCTTGAATGCGCCCTGCACGCGGATTGACGAATTGAGCGTAAACAGTCCGGGCTTTTTCGGCTGAGGCGTCAGCAGCAGTTCGAAGTTTTGCTCGCGCAAATCGATGGTGCCAGCGCCATCGGTATGTGTCTGCTCGGTTTCGAGCACCAGCGCCTGCGATTTACCGACTCCGTTACGGAAATCGAATGCAGTCGCGCCGCAGTGAAGCGCGATCGCACGATCGCCGCCGAACCGCAGACCTAAAACTTTGCCGAGATTCAAACCGAGCTTGGCGTCCACTAAATTTGAAATGCTGCCGCCGTCGACGATCACGATCAGCGTTCCGTTGGCGCTCGCCACCATGACCGCGAGTGATTTGCCGCGACCGCTGATTTTCAATTGCGCGCGGATTCCGGCCTCGCTCGGCACCGCTGACGGTTGCGGCGGCATGAGGCGCTCAAGCCTCAAATTGCGCGCGTCGAGACTTGCGCGTGCTTCGGAAAGTGTGGCACTGGCGTCGAATGTCAGTGAGCCGGCGATATGACCGCCGATCGCGCCGAGATCAAGTCCGCTCACTTTGAGCACGCCGTCGTCGAGATCTACCGATAGTTGCAGGCTGTCGACCGGTACTGCGGCAGCCCGCAGCTTCTTAACATTGAGCTCCATATGCGCATCGAATTTTTTGAGTGCGTCGGTGTTTATGGCGCGCTCTGAAAATACGCGCTCGCTGGTTCCGGCTGCCGCCGTGCGGTCTGCCGCGTCGGTTTCTGCAGCCCCCGGCTTCGACGCGCGCGCAGAGCCACGCTGGCCCGGCGCCGACCGATAGTCCATGCCTGCAAGAAACAGCAGGTCTGCAAGCTCGGCCGAGCCACTGTGCAGCTTAGCGGTCACCATCGGCCGCCCGGGCTTGCGATCATAAGTGGCTTCACCCGCGATGTCCGAATCGCCGACTTTTCCCTTAAGCTGAGCAAACGCGTATTTGTCGTCCAATTGCGTGACGTGCGCTTCGAGTTGGTACGGACGGGACGCCGGCGGCTTGATTTTGAGAAACGGGTGGATCTGAGAAAGTGTCGCGCCGGTCAAACGCATCTGCGCATCGACCGGGCCGAGATCGAAGAGATCAGCGAATTTTCCGTCGAAATCGAGCCGCGTCTTGCCGGCGGTCAGGTGGCCGCGCATCGGGAACCACTCACCCGACTGGCGAAAACTCATGAAGTTACCGATGCGCGCAGCGCCCGCAAACCCGCTGCCCTGATATTTGCCTCTGACGGTTAAATTGTTTCGCAACGAATTTTCAGCGTGCTGCACCTCTGCGTCGGCATCCGCGACTGTGGTTTCAGCGACGATTTCAAAATCGATGCCCTCGTTGATGAAGTGAAACCTGGAGCGCTTCGCCTCGAGCGTCATGACGCGGACAGCGCCCGGCCCGCGGTCTTCCGGGTTGAGGAGACGCCAGTTGCGCAATCCGTCCGTTTTTCTTTCCATGCTGATGTCGGCATCGACCAATACCACGCGCGTCATCTGCGTGATCGGCGACCAGAGACTATGCGACGCGAACGTGAACACCGCCTCGCGCGCAATCGCCATGGGCTGACGCGTCGCCCATTGCGCGTTCTCGACATAAACGCCGCGCAATCGCACCGTCGGTGCAATCGGCCATCCGAATTCAACATCGAGATGCTCAATGCGAATCTCGCGACCCGATTTTTTTGTGAGGTGGTTTACCAACGGCCCGCGTAACCAGTCCCAGTCGAAAACCAGCACGCCCGCGACAATGGCCGCGAGCAAACCCAGCAGTACGCCGTGCGCGCGGCGCCGCGCGGGAAGACCCTTGCGAAAAACTTCTCGTGGCATGGCTACCTCTACGCGAGAGGCTAGCGGTTTATGGTGCCCAATTCCTTCGGAAGCTGTCTGAAACTGGCGTAGGACTAAACTTCAGCCGGCGGCTTTTTTCCGGCCCCGGGCCCACGCGATGGGCCACGCCATGAAACAGCAACCTGGCGCCGATCGCCAGAAGCGTCTTTACTGTGCAACGAATTGCTTATTTTTCGCTGGTGCATCTAACGGCGCATACGCGTTGTGATTAGTCCGCCCTGATGGCCGCTTTCTGCACGATCCGCGTCCATTTAGCGATTTCCGCGGTAAAAAACGCGCCGAATTCCTGCGGCGAGCTCGCAGCCGGATCAGCGCCTTCGTTCTGGAGGCGGCTGATGACGTCGGGATGCCTCAATGCTTTGCCGATTTCGACATTCAAGTGCTCGATGACAGGCGCCGGAGTACCGGCCGGCGCGAGCAGCCCGTACCACTGGCTCATCTCGTAGTGGGGAACGCCGGCTTCAGCCACCGTCGGTATATCCGGCGCGGCGGGTGTGCGCAGCACGGTGGTGACGGCAAGCGCGCGCAACCGTCCGCTTTTTGCATGCTGCAGCACCGATGGCAGCGTGCAGAAACATAGCGACACCTGCCCGCCGATCAGATCGGCGATCGCGGCACCCGAGCCTTTGTAAGGTATATGCACCATGTCGACCCGTGTGAGCGAGCGAAAGAGCTCGGTCGCCAGATGCGCGGAGCCGCCGATACCACCCGATGCATAGGCGAGCTTGCCGGGCCGCGATTTAGCCAGAGCGACGAGCTGCGCAATGTTCTTCACCGGCAGAGAAGGATGTACGACGACCAGCAACGGCGTCGCAGCGAGCTTGCTGACCGGCGCGAACGCGCTTGCCATGTCGAATGACAGCTTCGCGTACATCGCCGGCGCGAAAGCGTAATTGCCGGGCGCCACGAGCAGCGTGTAACCGTCAGGCGGCGCCTTGGCCGCGAGCTCTGCCGCGATGATGCCGTTTGCGCCCGGCCGGTTGTCGGCGATCATCTGCTGGCCGAGCGCCTCCGGTGAGCCGTGGAGCGAGCGAGCGCGCGACAATGTCCGCGCCGCCGCCCGCGGCGAAACCGATCAGCATCCGGACGGGCTTGGACGGATACGTCTGTGCCGAGGCGGCTGCCGTTGCGAGCGACAGGGCGATGCAACTATGTGCGGCGATGCCGATATGCATGACTATGATGTTCCAGTCGTGGCGCGCGAGCGCAGACCCAGGCGCGAAGGCTTGAAGCAAACGCGTCGCTCACGTTCGGGCGCTCATAGGTCAGTTGGAGTCTTCCACGCATCTGCCAAAATGTGACAGCCTGTCCTATTCCGGCTGTATCCCCGCGTCCTTGATCTTCTTGCCCCACGCGCCGAGTTGCTCTTTAACGAAGCGGTCGAGTTCCAGCGGCGTGCTTGGGCCCGGTGCGAGGCCGATGTCCGCGAGACGCTGATTGATCGCCGGCTTGTTGATCGCTTTGACGATCTCGGCATTCAGCTTATTGATGACGGCCTTCGGCGTTTTTGCCGGCGCGAACATACCCGCCACGGTACCGTGTCGAAGCCCGGCACGGTTTCGCCGACGCCTGGCAGATCGGGCAGCACGTCCCATCGCTTGTCCGACATCACCGCAATCGCGCGCAGACGTCCGGATTTCACGTGACCCTGGCTCGATGCCGCATCGACAAACATGAACTGAACCTGCCCCGCGATCAGATCGGTCATCGCGGGCGGCGTGCTCTTGTAAGGAACCGCCAGCGAATCGAGTTTCGCGGCGCTGACAAAGTAGGCGCCATTGACTTGTCCCGTGCTGTTGCCGAACGCGTACGAAGTCTTGCCGGGGTTGGCTTTTACATTGGCAATCAGATCGGATACGGTCTTGATGTTGGTGTTCGGATTTACGACAAGGATGAAAACGAAATAAATCATGCGCGCGACCGCGTCGAAATCCTTGACCGGATCGTAATTGATCTTCTTGAAAAGGAATGGATTGGCCGAATGTGGCGTGTTGGTCGAGAGGAACAGCGTATAGCCGTCCGGGTTCGCTTTCGCGACTACCTCCGCCGCGATCTGGCCCGACGCGCCTGCGCGGTTGTCGATCACGAAATTCGCCCCCATTGAGGCGCGCATTTCATCGGTGACAATGCGAGCGAGGATATCGGTGCCGCTGCCGGCCGCGAACGGCACGAGCACTCGAATGGGCTTATCGGGAAAAGTCTGGGCGACGGCCGTTTCGCTCGCGTTCAGCGCAAACAACAAAACCGGCAGACAAATTTTTACGCGATGCATGGTTCCTCCTGATTTTTTTCAAACTGCGGGCGTGGCACGCCGCGAGTGACCGTTACTGCTCAACCTTGATGTTGCGCTCCCTGACGACGGCCGCCCATTTAACGAGGCCGTCCTTCACATGCTGGCTGAAATCGGCGGCATTGGCGGACAACGGCTCGTAACCCTGCTGCGCGAGAAATTCGCGGAATTCGGCGCTTTGCGCGACTTTGAGCGCCGCGTTCTGCAACCGGGTCAGCACGGTCCTGGGCGTGCCGGACGGCGCGAGGATTCCCGTGACGAATACAGCTTCGGCGCCTTTCAGGCCCGCTTCGGCGACGGTTAATACGTCGGGCAGCATCGGGCTGCGCCGCGCGCCGGTCACGGCAAGCGCGCGAAATCTGTTGGCTTTGATTTGCGGCAGCGTCGAAGCGGGTGCATCGGCGATCAAATCAATGCGGCCGCCGAGCACGTCCGGGTAAGCGCCGGTCACGCCCTTGTACGGCACGTGCAACAGATTAATTTTAGCGACCACGCTGACAAGTTCGACGGCCATCTGCGTCATCGTGCCGGTGCCGCTCGACGCATAGGTGAGTTTTCCAGGCTCGGCCTTCGCGGTCGCAATCAGATCAACGAGCGTCTTAAAACGCGAATCTGCCGAGACGCAAAGCACGAAAGGCGCAGTGGAGAAAGCGGCGATCGGCGCGAGATCCTTCACGGTGTCGTAGGGCGTCGACTGCACAGTCGGCAACACCGCGAGCGTACTCGTAGTCGCTACCAGGAGCGTGTAGCCGTCGGGCGTGCTCCTCACGACGAAGTTGGCGCCGAGCGCGGTCGCCGCGCCCGCCTTGTTCTCGACCACCACCTGCTGGCCGAGTGCCTGTGAAAATGCATTGGCGAACGTGCGCGCGACCACGTCGGTTCCAGAGCCGGGTAACAGCGGCACTATAAGGCGCAGTGGTTTGGCGGGAAACTCCTGCGCGCACGCTCCCACCGCGGCCAGCACGCCGCAGACTATGATCGCTGTGCGCGCAATGCCGTTCATTAAAATTCGTAAAGGCGCGCCGGATTGTCGACGAGAATTTTTTTCCGAATGGCGGCTTCGGGCGCCCATGTCGGCAACAGATTGAACACAAGACCATCATCGACATTCCACAGCGGCGACACTTTTCCGGTGCTGCCATTCACTGAATTCGGATGCGGCCAGTTGGTGCCCCACAGACAGCGATCAGAGTTGGCGGCGATCAACATCTGCGCGAGCGGCTTGAAGTACGCGTAGTTTTTGCGCGGGCCGGCGGTAACCGAAATCTTTACGTAAGCCTTGCCAGACTTCACGAGGTCGACAAGATCGGAAAAGCCCGGCTGCTGCACGCCGAGTTCTTCATCGGCATTGCCATAGTGATCGAATACCAGCGGCACCGGGGAAGCCGCCAGCGTGTCGCGCATCGCCGCGATGACCGGCAGTGTCGTATTCAGTTGCACATGCCAGTTGCGGCTCTTGACGCGCTCCGCCGCGGCGAGGAAACGCTGCCGCGCAACATTCGGATCGCTGACGCCGGCGGTCGCGAGATTGAGGCGGATGCCTTTGAAGCCGAGGCGCGCGAGCCGGTCGAGTTCGGCATCGGTGGTCTTGTCGTCGATCACCGCGACGCCGCGCGCATCCTTGCCCCGCGCCTGCATGCCGTAAATCGTCGCCGAATTGTCGGGACCATAAACGCTCGGCGTGACAATCACCACGCGCTGAATATGCAGCGCCTTGTGCAGCGCCGACATTTCCTCCGGGAGCGCCATCTCCGGCGTATACGTGCGGCCGGGGAACCATGGAAATTTCGCCGGATCGCCGTGAATGTGCGTGTGACAATCGCACGCGCCGGCCGGCACCTCGAAATTCACCGGTGTCGTCGGCTGCGATGCTTTGGCAAAGCTGAAGCGGTTATGCAATAAAGCGCCGGTTGCCGCAGTGGCCATTACGAATTCACGTCTTGTGATCATCGTCACCCTCCTCTGGTTGAATGCATGTCGTGCATGCTCGCGCATACGTTACGCGCCGCCGTTTCACAACGCAAATGCCAATGACGCGTTCGCTAATGCTTGGCGACATGACGGTGACGGCTCTCCACCCACTACCGCTGCGTCAGTGCGTGCAGTTGCTTCGCCAATTCCGGCGGTATGTCGATGCCGTCTTGGACCGCGCGCGCGGCATTTTCGACGCGCCGCGCGCCGGGCAGACGCACTTCATCGTCTTCGAGCATCGCCTCGATCAGCGTTTCAACCCGCTCGAGATAACGCTCGCGGCCTGCCAAACCGGCAGGATCGATCACCAGAAATGCCTGGCCGAGATCCATCGGCTTGCCGTTATTGACGAGCATCGGCTCAACTTCGTGCGAAAGTGCGGCGCCCATCAACGCGCAACATAGAATTTCTACTGCGAGTGCGAGCATCGTGCCTTTAAGGCCGCCGACCGCGTGCAGACTGCCGCCGACCAGAATCTTATGCGGATCGGTCGTTGGATTGCCGTCTTTGTCCATGCCCCAGCCTTCGGGCAACGGCTTGCCCGCATTCGCATAGAGCAAAATCTGGCCGCGTGTGACTTGCGTGAGCGACATGTCGATCACGAGCGGTGAGCCACTTTTCCGCGGGAAAATCGCCGCCACTGGATTGGTGCCCAGCAAGGGGCGCTTGCCGCCCCACGCCATGATGGCCGCCGGCGCGTTGCTGAACGCGAGGCCGACCATGCCGCGTGCAGCGACCGCTTCGAGCAAGATACCGAGCGCACCGCAATGATGGCTCTTCGCAACGCCCGCCAGGCCCATACCATGCTTACTCGCGCGCTCCATCGCCTCTTCAAGCGCCATCTCACTCGGCTCGAAACCAAGGCCGTAGCCTGCATCAATGAGGCAGGCCGCCGCCTTTTCGTTCACGATGCGCGGCACTGCATCGCCGCGGGCGCGACCCGACTTTAGATGATCGCAATAGGTCGGCACGCGGACCACCCCGTGCGTACCCAGCCCCTGCGCATCGGCGGCGACCAGATACTTCGCGGTAATGCGCGCTGCGGAGTCAAAAGCGCCACTCGCATGCAGTGCATCGGTGGCAAGCGCGGTCAGCGCGTCTATAGATAAATTCGGCATCGCCGGATGTCTTTAGTCGACCTTGACCGAAGCGCCTTTGACGACCTTCGACCACTTGGGAATTTCCTTGCGCACGAACGCGGCGAATTCTTCGGGTGTATCGGCGACGATCTCACCGCCTTCGCCCGCAAATCGCTCCTTCACGTCAGGCTGTTTCAGCACGCGCACGACGTCAGTGTGGAGTTTCGTGACGATCTCCTTCGCGACGCCGGCCGGCACGAAAACGGCATACCAATTCACCGCCTCATAGCCTGCAACACCGCTCTCGGCAATGGTTGGCACATTGGGTAAAGGTGCCAACCGCTTGCCGGTGGTGACACCGAGCGCTTTTAATTTGCCCGCGTTGATCAGCGGCAGCGCGGGCGGCATGCTGCTCGCGTACAGCACGATTTGCCCGCCGATCAATTCGGTGATGGCGAGCGTCGCGCCCTTATACGGGATATGCAGCATCTTGATATTGGCCATCGTCTTCAAGAGTTCCATCGACAAGTGGCCGATCGTGCCGTTGCCCGGCGAACCAAAGGTGATCGCGTCGGGCTTGCTGCGCGCATAGGCGATCAACTCACGCGCGTTCCTGGCAGGAAATGACGGATGCGACACGATCACGAGCGGCGCCGCGATCACGTTGGTGATCGGCTGCAAATCCTTGAGCGGATCGTATGCGAGCTTTGCATACAGTGCGGGTGCGACCGCGACATTCGACGCCTGACCCAGCACGATCGTATAACCATCCGGCGGCAACTTGGCGGCAATACCGAGTCCCAGCGTCCCTCCGCCGCCAGGACGGTTATCGGCGACCACCTGCACACCCCAGATTTCCGCGAGCTTTGCTGCGATCGTGCGCGAAATCAGATCGGTGCCGCCGCCGGGCGGAAACGGCACGACCCAGCGCACGGGTTTGTTGGGATACGCGTCGGCTGCGACGCAATGGTCGATGCACGACAACATGAAGATCACATAGAGAATTTTGCGCATGAATCTGCTGCTCCTTACTTTCCTTAATTTATTTTGGTGTTGACCGACGCCCTACGCGCACTGAATCACGTCGCGGCGGCAACTCCGCCCACGATAAGCCGCTCGACTTCTTCGGACGCATAGCCTAAATCCGCGAGTATTTCGCGCGTATGCTCGCCGGCTTTCGGCAGATCGAGGCGAGTGGCAAAACGGCGTCCGTCCATTTCGATCGGCATGATTGGCACCCGCGTCTTCACACCATTCATCAGCGTGATGTCGGCGAGTCCGCCGGACGCCCTCAGATGCGGATCATCGAACAAGTCTTCGGGCTTGGTAATCGGCGCGAAAGGCAGGCCGAGTGTTTCGCATTTGGCGAGCAGTTCGGGCTTTGTCATTTTAGCGAACAGCGCCGTTACGATCGGGATAACGCGCGGCCTCGCTTCGACGCGTTGCGGATTGGTTTTGAGCGCGGGGTCGGTCAACAGATCGCCAAGACCAAATGCGTCGCAGAATATTTTCCATTGCGTGTCAGTGACAACGCCGACAAAAACCATCTCGCCGTCGCTCGTTCTGAACGTGTCGTAAACGGCCCACGCGCGAATGCGCTCGGGCATCGGCGGCACCGGCTTGCCGGTCATGAAGCCCTCGGTCATGTGTTGCCCCATCAGAAATGCGCAGTTCTCGAACAGCGCGCTTTTCACATACTGGCCGCGGCCCGTCGTCGCGCGCTCGATGACGGCAGCGAGAATAGCGATTGCAGCGAACATGCCGCCCATCACGTCATTGACCGACGCGCCCGCGCGCAACGGCCTGCCGACCGGGCCGGTCATATACGCGAGGCCACCCATCATTTGCGCGGTTTCATCCAGACCCGCGCGGTTTTCGTACGGCCCCGCCAAAAAACCTTTGAGCGAACAGTAAATAAGCTCCGGCTGCAGTTTACTGAGCGCGGCGAAGCCAAAGCCGAGCTTATCCATCGAGCCGGGCCGAAAATTTTCAGTCAGCACATCCGCGCTTTTAATCAGCTTTAAAACGATCTCCTGTCCCTCTTTCGATTTGAGATCCAGCGCGAGGCTTTTCTTGTTGCGGTTGTAAGTCGGAAAGAACCCTGCACCCGATGCGGTCAGCTTGCGCGTGTGATCGCCCTCAAGCGGCTCAACTTTGATGACTTCCGCGCCGAGATCGGCGAGCACCAGTCCGCAGCTCGGCCCCATGATCACATGCACGAATTCGACGACTCGTATGCCCTGCAAAGGCAATCTTGATGTTGTCACTGTATACGCTTTCCCGATTATTCTGCCTTGATGCCCGCCGCTTTGATGACGCCCGTCCAGCGATTTATTTCGTCAGCCACTAATTTGGTCGCCGGTGCGGGCGCATGCGGTATCGTGTCATCTTCTACCTCGCAACGACTTGGATATATACGACCGACGCAGGCGGCGGAGGGCAGACGGCAGCCTGAACGCGGCACGCTGATGTGCAGCACGGTACGGACACATATTGTAACCCCACCCGGCGGCGCCCGCGCTTGCGGCAAATGTCGCGTCATTGCACAATCTCGAAACAAGAAAAATCGCCGTTCCCGTTGCTCTCCCCTTTATCGTCAACGCTTCACCAATAACCGTTTCACACACTTATCAAGGAGTTTCACCATGAGTACCATCACACGCCATCATTCCGACGCCCGCTTGTCACGCGCAGTCGTTCATAACGGGGTTGTTTACCTCGCCGGCACGACAGCCGACAACCGCGCCGCGTCGAGCAAAGGGCAGACCGAAGAGATCCTCGGCAAAATCGATGCTCTGCTCAAGCTTTCCGGCAGCAGCAAATCGCGTCTCCTGTCAGCGGTCGTATACGTCGCCGACATGCGCGTGAAACCGGGCATGGACGAAGCATGGATGGCGTGGGTCGATGCGAAAAATCCGCCGGCGCGCGCCACGGTTGAAACGCGGCTCGGCACGCCTGACACGCTGGTCGAAATCATGGTCACCGCCGCGCAGTAACGGGCGCGAACATTACGGAGAACCTCAGATGAGCAATGAAATCGTTCGCATCGATCCCGATAAGCGCCTCTCCGACATGGTCGAATGCGGCGGCACGCTGCATCTCGCCGGCCAGGTTGCCGAAGACATGAAAGCCGACATGAAAGGCCAGACTGCAAGCATCCTGCGCCAGATTGACAAGCTGCTCGCGCGCGGCGGCAGCGATAAATCCAAAATCCTGTCGGCCGTCATCTACGTCGCCGATATGCGTTTGAAACCGAAAATGGATGAGGCTTGGATGGAATGGATGGATCCGCGACATTCACCCGCGCGCGCGACCGTCGAGGCGCGCCTGGGTTCGGCCGACACCGTGGTTGAAATCATGTGCGTGGCGGCGAAATGAGCCCGGCCGCCGCCGGCGTCAAAGCAATGGTGTTCGATGTGTTCGGCACGGTGGTGGATTGGCGCGGCAGCATTGCGCGCGAAATAAGGACCCTCGCGCAAGCCCGAGGGTGGCGTATCAACGCGGCGAAGTTCGCCGACGCGTGGCGCGCGGGTTATCGTCCCGCGATGGACCGCGTCGCGAGTAGCGAACTGCCGTGGACGAAAATCGACGACCTGCATCGCATGATCCTAGACGACATACTCGTCAAGTTTAAAATCACTACGTTGAGTGAAGCGGACAAAGCCGACCTCAACCGTGCATGGCACCGCCTGAAACCATGGTCCGATACAGTCCGCGGATTAAAGCGACTGAAGAAAAATTTCACCATCGCGACGCTCTCGAACGGGAACGTCGCGCTGCTCAACAACATGGCTAAACATGCAGGGCTGCCGTGGGATTTAATTCTATCGGCGGAAATCTTTCATCATTACAAACCAGACCCCGAGGCGTATCTTGGAGCCGCCGAAATTTTAGCCATCAAGCCGGGCGAACTGATGATGGTCGCGGCGCATAAAGATGATTTGCGCCATGCGGCCCGGCACGGCCTCAAAACCGCGCTCGTGCTGCGTCCGCTCGAATACGGCAAAGGCAAGCATCCCGATTTGAGTCCCGATCCGGCGTTCGATATTAACGCGCGTGATTTTCTCGACCTGGCAGAGCAAACCGGCGCTTAGCCGCCGGAACATTCACTTAGTCACCGCGAAACGCACCCGCCATGGCCACTTATCATCCTTCGATCACCGACGAGCAGGCGGCGTTGATTCGCAGCGCGCCGCTGTTCTTCGTCGCGTCCGCGGATCCTATGCTCACGCGCGGGCCGCATGATGTCGGCCCCGTCAATGTATCGGCGAAGGGTGGCGTCCCTTTGCATATACTCGGACCCAATCGCGTCGCGTATCTCGACTACAGGGGCTCGGGCAATGAGACGGCACGCCATTGCACCGCCGGCGGCCCGATCACCGTCATGATCAGTTCGTTTGAAGGCGAAGATGCGGCGACCGTGCGCCTGTTCGGCAGGGCCACCGTGACGCCCATAACGGAATCCCCGCTCGCGGATTTATTGCTTCAGCACCCGGCGCGCGAACTCAAGGGCGCTACGCGCCAGGTCATCGCGATTGAAATCGACAACACGATGACGAGTTGCGGTTACGGGGTGCCGGTCATGCAGCTCGTGCGCGACCGGCGCGGGGTCGACCGTGGCCGGCGGTATAAGGAAAGCGTCGCGACGCCGAAGGAAACCATCGCGACTTCGAGGGAAACCGTCGCGACTCCCTTAGAGCGCGCGGTTTAGCCGGGCGGCTGGAAGATTCCGGCGGCGCTGCCGCCGGTGTAACGATGTTGCGAGCGGGTGATGGCTTTTACTTGCTCGCATAAGCTATAAATTTTTCGGGGCTCACGCGAATCGCGGCACCCGTCGGGCAAGCGCGAACGCAGGCCGGTCCGCCCGACAAATCCTTGCACATGTCGCACTTGACCGCCTTCTTGCCGAGCTCGTCGTTATGATAATGCTCTTCGCGGCCCGGCTCGGTCGTAAGCCCGGTCAGCAGCCACGCCCACAGGCTGGGCGGCTGCCGTTTCGGATCTACCTGCGACAGTTGAATTACGCCATAAGGGCAGTTGCGCTCGCAGTTGCCGCAACCGATACACGTGGAGGCGATAAAAACCTCGCCGTTTGGATTGCGGTGAATCGCATCGGGCGGACAGTCTTTCATGCAGTGCGGATTCTCGCAATGCCGGCATGAAGTCGGGACGTGTATGTTCGCGAAGGTCGGACCGGCCTCGC
>JANXRI010000318.1 GCA_025353085.1 Betaproteobacteria bacterium | reverse complement strand
CAAGCACTTCGGTGGGATCGCGGACTTGGTCGTAGAGCCTTTCGACCCGACGCAAGATTCGATTTAAATACCGCGCGCTGCTAGTAGTTCCGGCGCGCGGTTGCTTTCAGTTGCTGCCGTTTGTATAAAAACCCGCTTTTTGCGGGTCCGCCGAAGCTGGAAATAGAACGGCGTGTTGGTTGGCATCATTTTGATGATCATCGGTCGGTGGATGTCGTGTCGGCAAGCGATCTTTTCCGGCTTCTTATTTTCCGTACCCATGATGCGCCAGCTTCTCGATGTTGTGAACCAGGCAATACAGATTCCACTGCGTGTTCACCTTCGGCTGCGTGCGCAGCGTAAAGCGGTCCAGCCGCTTGTTGTGCCTCAGGTTGGCGAACACAGGCTCGACGATCGCGAGCCGCCGCCCGTATAGACTACGGCCCCGTTCGCTGTCGATCGCCTGCCTCATGCGCTCGGTGTAGGGCAATGGCGAATGCAGGTTCTTTTCGAAGAAGGCAACCTGCCGGATCTCGGTCCGCTCCGGATGGCGCAAGCACTGATCCCTTAGGCCGCACGGAACGCAGTCGCGCTTCGTGCCTTTGAACTTGTGGTGCCGACGCCCGTTCGTCGTGCATGCGCTGCCGCTCGAATAGAGCTTCTTTCCGGCCGGGCAGGTGCACGTGCTGGCGTCCCGGTCAAAGGTGAAATCGGCCGGGCCGAATTTGGCCGGCGAGCCCGGCTTTCTCGCCGCCGCCTTATCGTAGAGCGGATCGGGCAGCGCCTTGTAGCGGGCCTGATCGGCGAAGCGCTCGTCGCGCCGTCGCATGAGCCCGTCGGCGACCAGCGCCGGCACGCCCGCATCGTGCAGCGCCTTCATGTTCGCCTCGCTGTGATAGCCGGCGTCCGCCGTGATGATCGTCTGGCCGGTTCGCACCGGATTGGTCTTCTCCACCATCGGCAGCAGCACGCTCTGTTCGCTTCCCGAGCCGTGTGCCTGGGCCGCCACGATCACCTGTGCCTTGCCGTCCACCGCTGCCACTGCCGTGTAGCCCTGAATCACGCCCTTGGAGGTGGCCATCTTCGCACTGTCGTTGTCGGTCACGTTGCTTTTGCGCAATGCGCCTTTCTCCGAGCGGCGCTCGGCATTCGCGGCGAGGAACCCGCGAATCCGGCGCGCCTCGGTTTGCAGCCGCTCGATGCGCTCGCCCTCGGCGCACGCTTCGCCTGCGTCCTTGCTCTCGTCGCGGCCCCGGTGCGCCTTGAGCATCTTCGCTACCGCCGCCTCCATGCGCTCGGCCTCATGCGTGAGCTCCGCGTGGGTGCCGCTCCTTCTCTTGTCGGCATTACTGGGTAGTTTCACCCCGTCGATGGCGAACATCTGCCGTCCGATCAAGCCCTGCCGGTCGCAGATCAGCAGCACCTGAGTGAAGATCGCCCCGGCCTCGCTCCCGAGTTCGCGGACGAACTTGGCGATCGTCGTGAACTGCGGGGCGCTGTCACCCGAGATCGCCATGAACAGTACGTTCTCCCTGCACAGGCGCTCGATCGCTCGGCTGCTCACGATGCCGCGGCTGTAGGCGAGCAGCACGATCTTGAGCAGCACCGCCGGGTCGTAGGCCGGGGCGCCTGTGTCGTCGTTGCAGTAGCGCTTCGCTATTTCGGACAGGTCGATCTCGGTGTCGATCAGATAGTCCAGAGCGTGCTCGAAGCTACCGACCATCAATTGCGCGTCCAGAACGATCGGCAGCAACCTTGGGCTTCGGTCCACAACCTTGTAGCGTGCCATTCTTCTTCTCCCTTCGAATCGTCTTCCCTGAGTAACGATTGAAGGTGTTCGCCGAGGACACGTTTCAGGACTTTTTATACAGCCTCAACGTTTTGGTCTGCGGCGGGCCAGCGAAGACGTTTGCACTCGCGTGGTGCTGGCGTCCCGTCCGCAGCACCTATAGTTGGGTATCACCTCTGCGGAACAAGCTTTATTTCAACTTTGCAGCCGACGGCGGCGGCGTATTTCTTCAGCGAAGTCAGTGACGGGGCATGCTTTCCACCCGATTCAAGACGCGAAACCGTGCTTTTTGTTGTGCCCATGCGGGAAGCAACTGCCTCCTGCGTCAAGCCGGCCCGGGAACGTGCGGTGAGCATTTCGTTGGCGACTGCGTACTCGACCGCAAGCGCTTGGTATGCGGCTTCAAAACCCCGCCGCTTTTTTGCCTTCTTGAGAAAGGCTTCATGGTTGTGGGGGACAGGTTGATACTTGATTTCAGCCATGGGACAGCTCCTTCATGCGCTTTCGAGCCAACTTCAATTCTCGATCCGGCGTCTGTTGTGATTTTTTGACAAATGCGTGCAAAACGACTGCTCGTTGGCGAATGAGAAAGCAGTAAAACGCCCGGCCTATTCCTGACTTGCCTCTCGGCCTGAGTTCAAACAAACCTTCGCCCAATGCCCGCGAGTGCGGCAGTCTCAATTTTGGCCCGTGTTCCATGAGAAGTTCTGCGATTCGCGCGTAGTCGGCAAGAATGTCTGCCGGCCAGGACTCGATCTCCGCGAGCACCTTCGGATGAAAGTATTCGATGGAATAAGGCATGTTTTGATGTTCTCATATTTGAGAACATTGGTCAACGTGATAGTGAAACCCAACGTTTTGGTCTGCGGCGGGCCCGCGCAGACGCACGCACTCGCGCGGTACGGATTGCCCGTCCGCAGCACCTGTAGTTAAACGGTAACTGCGTCACGCTCGCGAAGAAACTCCGGCGCAAGGTCTGCACCGTTGGGCCACGTGAGCGTGTGATAGGCCAGGGTAAAGGCTTTGAATTGCTCAACGTCGCGTAGAGAGCCGAATACCGGGCCCGTCAGCTCAGCCGAAAGATCCACTTCGCCTTTGGTGCCGTCGCTGAACCGGACCCAGACCACGTAGTTCCGAATATATCGGGCTTCCAATACATGAAGAAACATTGCGTTACTCCAGTGGGTCGATTGTCTTCAATGGCTGCTTGCCCTCGGCAAGCGACCAGTCTTCGAGAAGCTCCGTCTTGTGTAAAGAATACCATTCCATGACCAGACTCAACGCCCGCTTCGGGAACGTACCGGTCACTACGCCCGATTGGATTTCAACGGTGATTTCGAACTCCGCGTATTCGGCGTGAAAATGCGGCGGTGCGTGATCCCGGTAGTACATGTAGATCACGATTCCGAGAAACCGACTTAGTTCGGGCACGATGTACCTTTGCCGTTTAACGCACCTGCTGAGGCGCGCGAACACAGGCGTGCCAGCGCCGGGTGGCAAGCGTCGCGCTCGTGCTTGAGTTAGGTTGCCGTGCGCTTTGAGGAGACGTATTCACGAAGCGCACGATTCACAGCCTCGGAATTCGGGAACAGGCTGTGTAGGTCGGGGTCGATGAGCACAACGTTTGTGCCCTCCCGATAACCAGTCGCGTACTTTCCCCGCGTGCCCGACTTGATCAGGTCTGCCGGGTATTCGTCTCGCAATGTGTCTTTTTCATTGCTCATATGCTCTACGCTCACGCGTGGTCATTGGGCGCGCTGAGATAAGTCTTATGCGCTCAGCTTGCTCAGTATAGGACACGACAAGGGTTTTGCCTGCTTTTGACATGCCAAAGATGAGGTATCGCGCCTCGTCTCTCGAGTGCTCTGGATCGGGCACAGTGGATGAATGATCGTCCCCAAAGACTTCCGTTGCTTCGGAGAATGAGACTCCGTGCTTCTGCTCGTTATCGCGAGCCTTCGCAGGATCCCATTCAAAGATCAGCATGGGGCGGTCCGAGGCAACCTAGCGCACAGCCTGAGGCGCGCGTGCCAAAGCGCGATAGCGCGTGGCTTTCAGCGTCGCGCTCGTGGCCGAGTTAGTTGGCACGCTGCGCTACCGAAAACCCGACTGCGTACCCACCAACATCATGGAGTTTTGCATCAAACGCGAGCAGCCCTCTGTCTGTGACGATCTCAACGGCATAGTCCTTGAATTGGTCACGCCTGTGCTGAACAAATTTTGCCAAATTAGTAATGATGTGATCGTCCGACACGTGAACCTGCTGCAGCGGGCGACTGAATAGGTTTTGAGCATCTGATTTTTGATTTCCATCTACCGGGCTCAGCGTGAACCGAAAGATAATTAAGTCATTCCGTTGCTCGGCCTGAAATCCTTTGGCACCAATTGTTTCGCCACCATAGCTGCCATATTGAAGGTAGACGCTTGACTGTCCCTTTCTTAGATCGCGGATCATCTCGGTGTCTGATGTGCCAACTAACTTGAAGTCGGTTGCCGAAACGCGGGTTTGCGTTCCCTGAAAATTTGACTCATCTGGTCATCCTTCAATGAGGTCAACGCGTTAACTCACCTGAGGCATAAAAATACCTGTTATTCGCCGCGGGCACCATACGCCGGGGGTGGCAATCGAATCCGGGAAAGCCAGTCTGTACTGCAGATATGTACCGGTACCGATACACGAATTGGCAGGAGAGTTAAGCACAGAGCGGATCTTACAAAATGAAAGTCGAAGATTCGGAGGAAAGGACCGCCCTACCGCACGCCTATCGCCTCACGAAAGACTCGATGCCCCTTGGGCGTGACGGCGACAGCCCGCGTCCCTTCAAGGCGACGTATCCAACCCTCTTCAAGGCTGTGCGCGCACAGGGCACGCCCGACCGCGCCAGCCAGATGCGGACGGCGTTCGCTCCAATCGAGGCAAGGCCGGCAAAAGAGGCGAGCCGTCTTCCCGGATAACGAGGCGACGTCGAGCCCGATCCGCCTGAACAACGCGACTCCGGCATCAGTCACCACACCGGCATCCTGCATCAGCTCGACATGCCCACCGGCCACCAGCGCATCCGCAAGTGAGACGCCAAGATGACCGGCGAGATGGTCGTAGCAGGTTCGCGCGGCGCGAAGGGCCGCGTCCTTGGGGCCGGTCACCGGGGGAGGCCGCATCGCTTCCAATCCCGAGGCCACCTGCATGATGCTTTCCATCATCTGGGCAACCGACGGCGAAGCGAGCCGGTGGTAACGATGGCGCCCCTGCTTTTCGACCGTCAGCAGCCCGGCGGTGGCCAGCCTCGCGAGGTGCCCGCTCGCGGTCTGCGGGGTGATGCCGGCAACCCGCGCAAGCTCGGACGCAGTCAGCGCGCGCCCATCCATCAGCGCATGCAGCATCCCGGCACGCGCCGGATCGCCCGCAAGCGAAGCCACTTCGGCAAATCTGGCGTTATTGGCCATTGACCGGTTTTCCGTTTCGACGCTATCAGCTTACGCCGACCGCACCGGGGATGCTTCGGTCCTGGCCGAAGCATTTTTTCCCGATCTGGGCCACAGTGTCGCGATGACGAAGAACAGCAAAGGCAGGTTTTACGGATGGCGGGTGGTCCACGCGGCCTTCATTCTCGGCGTCTTCGGCTGGGGACTGGGCTTCTACGGCCCGCCGATTTACCTTGGGGTGATCCGCGAATCGAGAGGCTGGTCGATTGCCCTGATCTCCGGCGCGATCAGCCTGCATTTTCTCTCCGGCGCGATCGCCGGGGCAAACCTGCCGCGCCTGCATCGGCGCTTCGGCGCGGCGATGGTGACGAAGATCGGAGCGCTGTTGATCGGCGCCGGCGTGATCGGATGGGCGACCGCGGTTGCGCCGTGGCAGCTTTTCATCGCGGCGCTTTTCAGCGGCGCGGGATGGGGGACGATGAGCGCCGCGGCGCTCAATGCAATCGTTTCGCCGTGGTTCGTGCGCGCCCGCCCGGCCGCACTCGCCATGGGCTACAACGGCGGGAGCGTCGGCGGAATCGTCTTCTCGCCGCTTTGGGTGGCGGCCATCAGTGCGGTGGGATTTCCGGTGGCGGCATCTCTGGTAGCCGTTGTTACGGTGATCACGATGTGGGTGTTGGCAGACCTGGTCTTTTCGAAAACGCCGGAGACGATGGGGCTCAGGCCGGATGGCGATGAGCCCGGCGCCGTGGCCATCTCCGTAACTTCTCCACTTGCACGGCCCCTGCCCGGTCCGCTGCTCTGGCGCGACCGCACG
>JANXRI010000253.1 GCA_025353085.1 Betaproteobacteria bacterium | reverse complement strand
CGAGTCCCGAAAAAAGATTGCGCTGGTAGTAACGGCGATCGATAAGCGCCAGCCACTCGCCCATGCCGCGCACGCTCAGGTAATACGGGTCTTTGAACACATCGGCCGACGTCACGCTGTAGATTGCGAGCGAAGGCGGAGCGCCCGGCGTTTCAGTTTTGAATCGCTGCGCCGACGACACGCCCGGCACGGTTGCCATGATGCGCAAGTGCTCGAGATACCAAACGTCCCAATCGGCGCTGCGGCTGTCGTCGACAATGCCGCTTTGGCTATTGAAAATCATGCGCGCACATTTTCGGCCGCATTGCGGCCGGCGAGGCGGCCCGATATAAACGCCCAGCCGAGATGATGGCCATGGCCTTCGAGCAGCAATCCGCCCTGACCGGTCGAGCCGGCGGCGTATAGGCCGGGAATCACGCTGCCGTCCGCACGCTCGACTTCAAGATTCGTTGTCACTTTCAGACCGCCGTCAGTAAACACGACATAGCTTTTGACGGGGCCGAGTGCGTAATACGGGCCTTGATCGATCGCGGGCCGCGTTTCGCGCGTCGCGTTGTAATCGACGAGCGAGCGCTCAAGACTTGCAGGTGCGACGCCCATGCTGGCGGCTAAGCCTTCAATCGTGTCGGACTGGTGATAGATGTCCGCGCGATTGCGCCGGTAATCGGCCAGATACGCGTACGCAACGCCCGGCGCGGTCGACACGAAGTACGGCCAGCCGGAAAACTTCTGTGCGAGCTTTTGATCGAATACGATCCACGCAATTCGATCCGGTTGCCTGGCCGTATGCAGGTTCGGCTTGCCGAGTTCGTCGGTAAAACGCTGGCCGTTTTTGTTGATGAGGATCGCGCCTTCTTTATAAAGATCGGGCGAAGGACCGAGTGCCGTCGTCAAAAAACTCATCAGGAAAGGCCGCAGGATCCATTGCGGCATGTGACTCATTGACCATGCGATGAGCTGCGCGATGATTCTCGTCGGCGGCAGTTTCTGAATCAGGTTCGGACGTGTCGGCGGAATGAAGCGCATGATCGGGCCGCGCACGATGTCGCCATTGACGACTATTGCGCCCAACTCCAGCGCCATCCGGTGACCGTCGCCGGTGGCGGTCGGGTTGACCGCATCCACTTCGACGACATCGGGCGACGCGTAACGCGCCTTCATGTCGCGGCCATTGCTGTAATCGCCCGCGGCAAGCACCACGCCGCCGGTCGCGCGAAACTCATGGAGTGAGCCATCCGGCAGACGCGCTTCGACGCCGACTACTCGGCCGCTTTCGGTCAGCAGGCGCTGCGTCGATGTGTTGAGCCGGATATCGACGCCGAGTTTGCGGCAGTGTTTCGTGAGGTGATACGCGAACGATTTTGAATTGGGCACCACGTTGTGCATGCGGTTGTAACGATGCGGCGGCTCCGGCATCGGGCCCACGAATACGACGCCGAGCGACATGAGCCAATCAAGCATCTCCGTCGTATGGTCAACGAGGATGCGGCGCAATGCCAGATTATCTCGCGGCGCCAATGCGCCCGCGTGCAGCGCAAGATCTTCGAAATGCTCATCAGCCGAATCCTTGATGCCGGCTTTTTTCTGGTGCGGCGTGCCGGTCGCAGTAATCGAGCCCACCGACCACGAAGTCGACCCGCCGGTATGCGGGTTTTTTTCGAGCAATATCACTCTACGGCCGAGCCGCGCGACTTCGGACGCCGCAGCGAGCCCGGCGCCGCCGCCGCCAATCACCACGACGTCGGTCAGTGTTACTTCAGCCAATTGGCCCTCCGTTTACAAACCACACTCAGAATGAGCGCAGCGCAGGCGCCCCGCCCGCTTCATTGCGACTTTAGGCAAGACCCTGCGCTACCCGTTACGCCGCGCCTATGCGACGCGATCGCAGATTAATTTCCCGGTAGATTGTGAATCTCGGGAAAGTAGATATCTTTCCACGAAGCTGCTTTGGTCTTGATCGAGCCGACCTCGAACATGAAGTCCGCGTATTTCTGAATGTTGCGCGGGGTAGTCGTAAACACGATATTCGGATCTTCGAGCTGCTTCTGGATTTCAGCCACGGTGCTTTTTTTGTCGCCGGAAATGCGCAGATAAATCTCGGCCCCCAGTTTTTTATCCTTGTTGATCAGATCGACGGCCTCGGTGAAAGCGGCGAGCACCGCTTTGTAGGCGCGCGGATTTGCATCGTGGAACTTGCTCGTCGAATATAGATTGGAAAAAGTGGTCGGCCCGCCCATCACGTCATCCGAGCTCATGATGCGGTGAACGCCGGCTTGCTCGAGTTCTCTGTACATGAATGGCGGCGAGGTGAAATGCGCGGTGATGTCGCGTTTGGACAGGAACGCCGCCATGCCGTCCGGGTGCGACATCGACACCGTCAGTACATCGAGCTTCGCGAAGTTTTCCCGGCCCCACTCTTTCATCGCCGCCATCTGCATAATGATCGCGGGAATCGAGACCTTAACCGCGGTGACGGCGATCTTATCTTTCTCGGTGAAGTCGCGGATGCTCTTGACTGCCGGATTGTTGACGTTCAGCCACATCGGCGTGAGCACCATGCCGGCGACGCCTTTGATTTCGTTGGCGCTGCCTTTGGTGCGCGCCCAGATCGTGATGACCGCGGGCGGCCCGTTGGTGCCGTAATCGATCTGGCCTGACAGCAGGCCGTCGTTCATCGCCGCGGGATTGTTGAGCGTCATGAACACGCCTTTGACTTCAGGCAGCCCCGCTGCTTTCGATTGTTTTTCGACCAGTTTCTGGTCTTCCATCACCATCAGCGGCAGAAAGCCAACGCCGAATTGCTTGGTGATGCGCACTTCGCTCACTTCGGCTTGCGCCGCGCCGCAGAGCAGGGCCGCGCAGGCGGCAAGCGCCCATTTTTTGCTGGTTGTCATGGAGATCCCGATAAAAGTGGTGGCGACGAAGTGGTGGCGGCTTACGCCGAACGCAGATGTTTGACCGCGATCTTGTGCGAGTCAGGCTCTGACAGTTTGCGCAGCAGGCTGCCGCAATTCATAATTTTTGGATCGACGTTTATCGCGGCATAGGCTTGCCAGGCAGACGCCTGCACCGCCGAGTAAACCGGCTTGCCGAGATCGCGCTCCAACATGTCGAGCACTTCGAGCGCGCGCAGTTGCGTGCAGGCAACGAACACGGCTTCCGAATCCGGCGTGGTCATTTCTTTGACCTTGGCGTAAATCTCTTCAGGCGAGATCTTGGCGTGGTCAAACATGTCGAGCATGTCGAAAGTACCGAGCTTGGCGACTTCGATGCCATGCGCCTTCGCGAATTGTTTAAGCCGCTCGTTGGTCACTTCGACATACGGCGTAACCACGTCGACTTTCTTATGACCGCCGGCCATCAGGCACGCGACCATCGCGCCTGCGGTCGTAACCGTCGGCGCTTTGGTGATCGCCGTCAGTTGCTCGCAGATTTTCTTGTTCCACGCGGGGCCCTCGAAAAAGCTGCCGCTCGTGCAGCCATAGACGACGACATCGGGCTCGACCATGCCGACTTCTTCCGCAGCCTTTTTGCTCGCGCTTTCCATGTTGCGCAGTTCTTCAGGCGTTCCTTCGCGGCCGCCCGCAATACGCGCGGTGTGCACCGACACGCCTTCCGGCGCCATGCGCCAGAATTCCGTTTCCATCGTCGTGTTGATCGACGGCACCAGCAATCCAATACGTCCACGCCATCCGTACATATTTTTTCTCCAGAAAAATCGATTATGGGAATTTAAGTTGATTCGTGATCAGGTGTTTTTGTGAAACTGTGATTGGGTGATTCGGTGATTCGGTGAATAAACCTCGAATCACTCAATCACATAATTACTTAATGACTGTTCTTCATCAAGCGAACTGCGTCTGCTTGCTCGGCGCGGTCAAGTCGCGCAGCAAGTGCCCGTACCCCCGCACACCTTCAATGTGGCCGATAGCACGCAAAGCTGCCCAGATGGTGACTTCAGTCGTCGATAGCACTGGTTTGCCTAATTCGCGTTCGAGTTGCTCGATGATGTCCATCGTTTTCCAGTTGGTGCACGCGAGCACGATGGCTTCCGCATCGGGTCGATCTATTTTCTTGGCGAGATCGTACGCGCTCGATGCATCAAGCCGGCCGACGACGAGATTGTCGACTAAGCCCAGACCCTGCGCCGCCAGCACATTGAAACCGTTGGCCTCGAGAAACTTTTGCGCGATTGCGTTTACCTTGTCGTCATAGGCCGCGCCCAGCACCACGCGCGATACGCCGAGATACTTGAGCGCTTCGATCAACGCCGTCGAAGTCGTGGTCGCCTTTTTGCCCGACGCCGCTTCGATTTTCTTCGCCATCTCGCG
>JANXRI010000247.1 GCA_025353085.1 Betaproteobacteria bacterium | reverse complement strand
GCAGGGGTGTGCCGACATCGGCGTCTGTTATCCGCCGCAGGAGCAGACGGCGGAACTGGTGCTGTCGGCATTCACGCCCGCCAATACCGGTCAGGCATCTACGCCGTTCTTGCCCGCGGCCCCGCGCGCGGCGGTGCCCGGCGCGCAGTCCGAAGACGCCGTGATCGCGGGACTATTCAAGGGCGGATTATGGGTGCTCATCGCGAGCTTTTTCGGCTTCGGCTTGCTGCTGGCGTGCACGCCGTGCGTATTTCCGATGATCCCGATTCTGTCGGGCATCCTGGTGCCGCATGGCGAGCACCTCACGCATGTGCGCGGCTTCGTGCTGTCGCTTGTTTATGTGATCGGCATGGCCATTACTTATGCGCTGGCAGGGGTCGCCGCGGGTTTGCTCGGCACCGTGTTATCGGCTGCATTGCAAAACGTGTGGGTGTTGTCCGGGTTCGCGGCGATTTTTGTGTTGCTTGCTTTATCGATGTTCGGTTTTTACGAGCTACAACTGCCCGCCGCGTTGCAAAGCCGGCTCGCGGTAACGAGCAACAAATTACATGGCGGACATTTTGCGAGCGTATTCGTGATGGGTGTGCTGTCGGCCTTGATCGTCGGGCCGTGCGTGGCCGCACCGCTGGCAGGCGCGCTGCTCTATATCAGCCAATCAGGTGATGCCGTGCTTGGCGGCGCGGCGTTGTTTGCGATGGCGCTCGGCATGGGCGTGCCGCTGCTCGCAGTTGGCGCGTCTGCCGGCACCTTGTTGCCAAAAGCCGGACCCTGGATGGAAACGGTGAAACGGTTTTTCGGCGTCGTCTTGTTGGGCGTCGCGATCTATTTGGTGTCGCCGCTATTGCCGGTGGTTGTGCACATGGTCGCGTGGGCCGCACTGTTGATCGTATCCGCGATTTTTCTGCATGCGCTCGATCCGCTGCCCGCGAATGCGCCGGGCGCGCGCAAGCTCTTTAAGGGCATCGGCGTAATCGGATTGCTGGCTGGTGCGGCGTTACTGCTGGGCGCGCTGTCCGGTGGACGCGATATCCTGCAGCCGCTTGGCGGTTTACGCGGTGTTGCCGGACCGGGCGCGACTGAACATGCGATCTCGTTTCAACGCATCGACAGTTCGGTGCAACTCGACACTGCGATTCGCGCGGCGGCCGGCAAGCCGGTCATGCTCGACTTCTATGCGGACTGGTGCGTTTCATGCAAGGAAATGGAGCGCTATACCTTCGTCGATGACCAAGTGCGTGCGAAGCTCGCTGGCCTGGTGGCGTTGCAAGCGGATGTGACTTTGAATGCCGATGAGCACAAAGCGCTGCTCAAGCGTTTCAACCTGTTCGGCCCGCCCGGCATCGTCTTCTTTGACCGGCAGGGCGATCTCATCAAAGACCTGCGCGTGATTGGTTTTCAGCCCGCCGATAAGTTCGCTGCGACACTCGACCTGGCACTGCGATGAGCCGCCTCAGGCAGGCGCTGCTGATTAGCGGCGTCGCCATGGTGTGCGGTCTGGCGGGCTTGCTCTTTTATTTTTACCAATGGCGCTTGGCTGAGGGGCCGCCAGACCCCGGCGCGGCGGGCCGCATGGTTCTCGCCGCTAAGCTGTTGGGCGTTGACGGTAAAGTGCAGCCGTTCGAGCAGTGGCGCGGAAAAGTACTCGTCGTCAACTTCTGGGCGACCTGGTGTGCGCCCTGTCGGGAAGAAATTCCTGGCTTCATTAAATTCCAAGAGCGCTACGGCACAGCCGGCGTTCAATTCGTTGGCGTAGCGATCGACCAAAAAGAGCGCGTCGCGCCTTACGCCAAAGACATGGGAATAAATTATCCATTGGTCGTGGGTGGCACAGAGACGATGGAATTCGCGCGCCTGCTCGGCAATCACGCCACCGTATTGCCCTATACGCTTATTCTCGACCGCGCGGGCAAGGTCGTGGCGAGCCAGATCGGTATTGTCCGACCCGAAAAGCTCGAAACAATCATACGACCGTTGCTTTAACTTGCGACATGTTCGGTTAACGTCCGTCTTTGAGCGATAAAAAGACAAATTACGCGATTTGTTGAGACCGTAGCCAATTTGCCCATCTCAGCCGTGCACTCCCGACGCCAGCATTGACTACATGTCATTTGCGCACACAGTACCTGCGATTATCATCCGCAACGTGCTGCATAAATGGACAAAAAGCGGCGAACTGCGGCAAAATAGCCTTAATTGTCGCAGAACAACATTAAAAGCCGGTGAATTAACTATGTCCCGGCTCCAGTGCGGCACCGCCCAATATGGCCTTATTCAAAAACATCCTTGTTCTAAACGGCCCCAATCTCAACTTGCTTGGTGATCGCGAGCCAGCGCATTACGGCACCGCAACGCTTGAAGCCATCAACCGTAGTCTGGCTCAACGCGCCGCGCAAGCGGGCGCGGCCTTGGCGACGTATCAAAGTAATGTTGAGGGCGATTTGGTAAACCGGATCCAACAGGCGCAACCCGACAACATCGACTTCATCATCATTAATCCAGCCGCTTTCACCCACACCAGCGTGGCGATCCGCGATGCGCTTGCGGCGGTCGGAATCCCTTATATCGAGGTGCATTTGTCCAACGTGTTTCGGCGAGAACCGTTCCGGCGCCACTCCTATTTCTCCGATCTTGCGGTCGGCGTCCTGAGTGGCCTCGGTGCCAAAGGGTATGAACTCGCCCTCGAATATGCGCTGCAACCGTATCCGGAGGGCTGATCATGGATTTACGCAAGCTTAAAAAACTCATCGATCTCGTCGAGGAATCCGGGATCGCCGAACTCGAAATTACCGAGGGCGAGGAGAAGGTACGCATCAGCCGCAATAACTCGGCTAATGCGCCGGCGACCGCCATCGTGACGCAGGTTGCTGCACCCGCCGTCGCAGCGTCGGCCGGCGGGATTGCGCCAGCGGGGGCATCGGAACCGGTGCCTGCCGCACCTGAAGGCCACGTTCTTAAATCTCCAATGGTTGGCACTTACTACCGCGCTCCAACGCCCGGGGCCAAAGCGTTTGTGGAAGTTGGACAAAGCGTCACGGAAGGCGACACGGTTTGCATTATCGAAGCCATGAAACTTCTGAACGAAATCGAGGCTGACCGCTCGGGCGTTATCAAAGCGATCCTGGTCGAGAACGGTCAGCCGGTCGAGTATGGCCATCCGCTGATGGTCATCGGCTGATGGTCGCCATCGACGCGAATCAAGATTGGGCCGCACCAAGTTTAGAGGTCAACGTTACCTCGCGGCCGCTTACCGCAGTCCCGATCGGGCGCTAGCCGGTGTTTGAAAAAATACTGATCGCCAATCGCGGCGAAATCGCGCTGCGCATTCAACGCGCATGCCGCGAGCTCGGCGTGAAGACCGTCGCGGTGCACTCTGAAGCCGACGCGGAAGCCAAGTACGTAAAACTCGCCGACGAATCGGTGTGCATAGGACCGCCGCCATCCGCGCTGAGTTATCTGAATATCCCCGCGATCATCAGCGCCGCTGAAGTGACGGATGCCGAAGCGATTCATCCGGGTTACGGGTTCCTTTCGGAAAACGCTGATTTTGCCGAGCGCGTTACGAAGAGCGGTTTCGTATTCATCGGGCCGAAGGCCGAAACCATCCGCTTGATGGGCGACAAGGTCAGCGCGAAAGCCGCGATGCGCAAAGCCGGCATACCGTGTGTACCGGGCAGCGAGGGCGCATTGCCCGAAGCCGCCGAGGAAATCGTCAAAACCGCGCGCGCGATCGGTTATCCGGTAATCATCAAGGCGGCGGGCGGTGGCGGCGGCCGCGGCATGCGCGTTGTGCACACCGAAGCCGCGCTGCTCAATGCGGTATCGATGACGCGCGCCGAAGCGCAGGTGGCGTTCGGCAATCCAGTCGTCTACCTGGAGAAGTTTCTTGAAAGCCCGCGCCATATCGAGGTGCAGGTGCTGGCCGACCGATACCGCAACGCAGTGTATCTCGGTGATCGCGATTGCTCGATGCAGCGGCGGCACCAGAAAATTATCGAAGAGGCGCCCGCGCCGCACCTGCCGACGCGCGGACGCATCCGGGTCGGTGAGCGCTGCGCCGAGGCGTGCCGCAAAATTGGTTATGAAGGCGCTGGCACCTTCGAATTCCTGTACGAGAATGACGAGTTCTACTTTATCGAAATGAATACGCGGCTGCAGGTCGAGCACCCAGTCACCGAAATGATTACCGGAGTCGACATCGTGCAGGCGCAAATCCGGATTGCGGCGGGCGAGCGCATGCCGGTCAAGCAGCGCGAAGTTGTATTTAAGGGCCACGCGATTGAATGCCGGATCAATGCCGAAGACCCGTACAAGTTCACGCCGTCTCCCGGACGCATCACGTCCTGGCATATGCCCGGCGGCCCGGGCATCCGCGTCGACTCGCATGTATACAACAATTACTTTGTGCCGCCCCACTACGATTCATTGATTGGCAAACTGATCGCGTATGGCGACACGCGCGAGCAGGCGATCGCCCGCATGGGGATCGCGCTGTCCGAAGCAGTCGTCGAGGGCATAAAAACCAATCTGCCGCTGCATGCCGAATTGATGCGAGACGCGGCATTTCTCCGCGGCGGCACCAGCATTCACTATCTTGAGCAGAAGCTCGCGAAGTGATCGCAGTGTGACGGCAAATGCCAGCACCCGCAGCGAAAAAAGTCGATGCCAGGCGCACGTGCCACTTCGATCCAGTCTTTTATTCGGCTCTTTGAATGCCCTGGCTGTCCATAACGCTCACGGTTGATGCCGCCAAAGTCGAGACGCTCTCTGACGTCTTGCTCGATACCGGCGCTATGTCGGTCGATGTGACCGACGCGCAAGCAGGCACGACGGGCGAACAAGCACTGTTCGGCGAGCCGGGCGAACCCGTCGGCGCAGAGTGGGAACTGTCACGCTTAAGCGCGTTATTTGAAGAGCGCGACAGCGTGCTCGAAGACGTCAGAACCGCGTTGCAGGCCGCCGGTCTTGATCCTGCTGTTCCGCTTGCGACTGCGCACGTCGCGGATCAGGATTGGGTGCGTGCGACCCAAAGCCAATTTCAACCCGTGCATGTGTCGTCGCGCTTGTGGGTAGTGCCAACCTGGCATAAGGCGCCCGAGCCGGACGCCATCAATCTTGTCATTGATCCCGGGCTTGCATTCGGCACCGGCACCCACCCGACGACGCGGTTATGCCTAAAATGGCTCGAGGCAAACTTGCGTGGCGGCGAGTCAGTGCTCGACTATGGATGCGGTTCCGGCATACTCGCCATTGCCGCTATCAAATTGGGGGCAGCGCATGCCATCGGCGTCGATATCGATCCCCTGGCGCTGCTTGCCGCACGTCATAATGCAATGCAAAATCACGTGCAAATAGAATTTGTTGCCGCCGATGGCGGTGCTCCCGAACCTGCCGATATCGTGGTCGCCAATATTCTCGCCAATCCGCTCAAAATGTTGTCGCCGTTGCTTGCGCGCATGACGCGCCGCGGTGGGCATATTTTGTTGTCGGGCGTGCTGGAGCATCAGGCGAGCGAAGTAGAGGACGCTTATCGGGCAGCGTTCGAATTGCAGCCGCCGCAGCAGGAGGATTGCTGGGTATTGATCAGTGGCCGTAAACGCTGACCGGCACCTGTCCCGCGACTCATGAGCATCGTCACCCAATGCCCGAACTGCGGCACTCAATTCCGCGTCACGCCGCCGCAGTTGCAGGCGCAACACGGCATGGTCAGGTGCGGCCGCTGCGCCCAGGTATTCGACGGCTTCAAGACGCTGGCGACGCTGGCTGAGTCGACGGCGCCTGTTGCGCTACCAGCGGTCGAGGTCTTGAGCGAACGCATAGCGCCCGCGCAGGCTGCCGTGCCTGATACACCGTCGGCCCAACCGGTACCCACACCGATACCGACACCAGTACCGACTTCTGCCGCTGCAAAGATGGGAGACGCTGCGCCCTTTGAACCGGTGGAACCTGTCGCAGCCGATTCGATATCGAATGTGAAAGCTCAGGTTGCGGCCTCCGCGCCACCGCCGTTAGCCAAGCTCGCGCCCGAGGTAAACACGCGGCAGCGCCGCAAAGGTGGCTGGGCTATCGGGGTCGCGCTCATGCTGTTTGGCCTCGCTGCGCAAGCCGCATATTTTTATCGAAGCGACATCGCAGCGAGCGTGCCGGAAGCGCGTCCGGCCCTCAACAAAATGTGCGAGTTCCTGCGTTGCACGGTCGCACTGCCGCAACGCCCGCGTCAAATCAGCATTGAGGCGTATGATATGCAGGCACTCGACCCAGCCAACCCGGGGCTGATCGCCTTGACTGCAACGCTGCGCAACCATGCGACGAGCGAACTTGGCTATCCGGCGCTTGATGTCGTACTGACGAATACTAAAGAGCACACGGTTGCCCGCCGAATATTCCTGCCCGCCGAATACCTGGCAGCAGGTGCCGATCCGCGCAGCGGCATTGCGCCCAATGCGGAGGTTACGATCCGGCTCGAGCTTGAAACCGGCGATCTGGGCGCAGCCGGTTTTCGGTTGGATTTGATTGCCGCGCCCGCGCGCTAATTCGCAACTGGCCGGCTGCCGCTAATCAAACAGCATGTTAATCATCTATCGTTTCGTTCGTTTCGCGCGCGCGAGTAAAAAGTCGCCGCCCTATTTTTGATTGAAGCTGCGCCCGTGATCGCATCGACTTAACAAACAACGCCTCTGAACGCATGCCGTGGGTCGCGTGCTGCTCGACAAAGGCGCAATGGCGTACGCGCAGTTTCGGATAAAATTGTCGCGGCACCGCAAGGCTAAAACATTTCTGGAGCACGCCATGACCACACCCGCCGATCTCAAATACACGCAATCCCACGAGTGGGTCAGGCAGGAAGCCGATGGCACCGTGACGGTCGGCATTACCCATCATGCACAAGAATCGTTGGGCGATCTGGTGTTTGTCGAGCTGCCCGCGGTCGGACGCAAATTAAAGAAGGATGAGGAGTGTGCGGTGGTCGAGTCGGTGAAAGCCGCCGCCGATATTTTTGCGCCGGTAACGGGCGAAGTTCTTGCCGTGAACGCGGAGCTTGCCGATTCGCCGGAAAAAATCAATCAGAACGCTTACGCCGCCTGGATGTTTAAGTTGAAACCTGTGGACGTCAATGAAGCGGCGGGTCTACTCGATGCGACCGCATATCAGGCTATCGCGGACGCCGATACACACTGAAATGGCAACGTTGGAATCCGGGTGGCCCGAACGCATTGCGTGAACTCGCCGTTCATGTTCGACGAATTTTCGGGATGCGCCCGTAGCACGTGTTGCACGCGGTGAAGGCGCAAGGCATACTTGGCGGCCACGCCGTAACCGGCGATTATCCCGAACTCGGCAACGCAGTGCTCGTGTGCACGACCGAAACCAAGCGTGACGATGACCTGGCGCGCTACGCCGACAAACATGCAACGCCCACTGAGCCGCTTTGGCGTCGCCTCTGCGCGCGCTTACCCTCAATTTATTGAGCGTTGCATAATGGATGGCAATCGGAACGCTCAATCCCCCCGGCACTCTCCCGAAGGAGAGGGTGAGAATGGCACTAACCCGCTGTCGCGAATTAGTGAAACATCAATAATTAACCAAGGAGATCTCGCATGGCTACCGTTACTCTGGGCGGCAATCCCGTCAACGTCACCGGCAACTTTCTGAAGGCCGGCGACGCCGCGCCTGACTTCCGTCTGACCGGCAAGGATCTGAAAGACGTGAGCCTCAAGGATTTCGCGGGCAAGCGCAAAGTTCTTAACATTGTGCCGAGCCTCGACACCCCGGTTTGCCAGACTTCGACGCGCAAATTTAACGAAAAAGCGGGCGCGCTTCCGAATACGGTGGTGCTCGTAATCTCCGCCGATCTGCCGTTCGCGATGAAACGATTTTGCGAAGCTGAGGGCATCAACAACGTGGTCTCACTGTCGACGCTGCGCGGACGCGATTTTCACACCAAATACGGCGTCGATCTCGCCGATGGTCCGTTACAGGGCGTCACCGCGCGTGCAGTAGTGGTGCTCGATGAGAACGATAAGGTCAAATATTCGCAACTTGTGCCAGAAATCAAAAACGAGCCGGATTACGACGCCGCGCTCGCTGCACTGAAATAGCGTTCTGGCGGCGCGAGTGGGCGCAGTGCCAAGCGGTAGTTTTAAAGGCTCCTGCCATTGCCGCAGCGTGCAGTTTGAAATTACCGGCACGCTCGACGACTTCACGATGTGCGACTGCACGTTGTGCGTCAAAAAGAATGCGGTCATGTACAAAGTCCACGAGTCAGCCTTGAGGCTCCTTAAAGGCGAAGACAAGCTGACCCTTTATCAGTGGAACACGCGCGTCGCGCAGCATTATTTTTGCAGCGCCTGCGGCATTTACACGTTTCACCGCAAACGCGCCGCGCCCGACCATTACGGCGTCAACGTCCATTGTCTTGACGGCGTCGATGTGTCGGCGGTGCCGGTGCGGTATGTCGACGGCAAGACCATGTCGCTTGCCGGCAGCACATGACAGGACGTGCGGTGCCGTGCTGATTTTTGAATTGTCGCAAGGGCCGCGGCGCCGCGCATCGTCATCCGCGCGGCAGCTATTAAAAAATGGTGATCATTCACTTTTGACGGCGTACTATGCATAGTCCCCAAAAAGGCAAGCGCGGTATCAAACGCATCTGGAACGGGCTTTTTTATTCGCTCGACGGTTTCGCCGCTGCGTTCAAGTACGAGGATGCGTTCAGGGTCGAGGTCGTGCTGGCGCTCGCGCTGATACCGCTCGCGTTTTCGATGCACATCGGCGCGATCGGCAAAGCGTTGATGATCGCGAGCGTCTTGCTGGTATTGATTGTCGAGCTGATAAATTCGGCGATTGAAGCGATCACCGATCGGGTGTCGCTCGAAAATCACGTGCTCGCCAAACGCGCGAAGGATTTTGGCAGCGCCGCGGTCATGTTGAGTCTCGTCAACGCGGCGGTCGTGTGGATGCTCGTGCTCGGTGGCGTCAGCCTGACGCCCAGCTAGTAACGGCGCGTCCGACCGGTTATTTTTTGACCGAGTCGCGTATCTCGCGCAGAAGAACGATTTCTTCGGGCGTGGGCGCAGGCGCCGCCGGTTTGGCCGCCTGCAGACGATTGATACCGCGGATCAGCATGAATACGGCGAACGCGACGATCACGAAGCCGATGCACGTGTTGATGAAGATGCCGTAGTTAAACGTGACGGCGCCGGCTTTTTGCGCAGCCTCGACGGTTAGATAAGGAGCCGCGGGCACGCCCTCCTTCAATACGAGAAACAAGTTGGTGAAATCGACGCGGCCGAGCAGAAGCCCGATCGGCGGCATGATCAAATCTTTAACGAGCGAGTCGACGATTTTTCCAAACGCGGCGCCGATGATCACACCGACCGCCATGTCCACGACATTGCCGCGCATTGCAAACGTCTTGAATTCTTCGAACATCGCGATTCCTCCTGGCGCCATTGATTGCGCGCGTTGATCATAGCAGAAACGATTTTGCTGCCGGCGCTGCGCCGTCGCACCCGGCAGGCCGGAGAGCGCAGACGCCGATGGTATAATTTGCGCCTTTGCGCGAGGACTTTCTCATGCGTACTTTGATTTGCGGCTCGATCGCGTACGACACCATCATGGTGTTCCCCGGCCGCTTCAGGGAACACATCCTTGCCGAAAAACTGCATATTCTCAACGTCGCTTTTTTGGTACCCGAAATGCGCCGCGAGTTTGGCGGCTGCGCGGGCAACATCGCCTACAACCTCGATCTGCTCGGTGGCCAGCCGCAAATCATGGCGACGGTCGGCGACGATGTGCAACCTTACGCGCAGCAGCTCGAAAAACTCGGATTGTCGCAGCAGCATGTGCGCCAGATTGCCGGGACTTTCACGGCGCAGGCGTTTATCACGACGGACCTCGACGACAATCAGATTACCGCATTTCATCCCGGCGCGATGGGGCACTCGCATCAAAACCACGTCGCCGACGTCAAAGATGTCACGCTCGGGATCGTGTCGCCCGATGGGCGCGACGGCATGGTGCAGCATGCACGCGAATTCCACGCCGCGGGTATTCCGTTCGTGTTCGATCCGGGTCAGGGATTGCCGATGTTCAACGGCGAAGAATTGCTCGAGTTCGTGCGCCAGGCCGATTACCTGACAGTCAACGATTACGAAGCGCAGTTGTTGCAG
>JANXRI010000233.1 GCA_025353085.1 Betaproteobacteria bacterium | reverse complement strand
CGGCATCGGCAACATCAGCGCCAATGTCACGATGAAAATTGTCTCGCACGCAGTGCAGCGCGGCGTGAAACTGATTCCCGGCGTGAAGAACATCATCGCCGTCGCATCGGGCAAGGGCGGCGTCGGCAAGAGCACGACGGCAGTTAATCTTGCGCTGGCGTTGGCCGCCGAAGGCGTGAGCGTCGGCATGCTCGACGCCGACATCTACGGCCCGTCGCAGCCGACGATGCTGGGCATCACCGGGCGCCCGGAATCCAAGGATGGCAAGCGGCTGGAACCGATGGAAGGGCATGGCATCCAGGCGATGTCGATCGGCTTTTTGATCGACGTTGAAACGCCGATGGTATGGCGCGGCCCGATGGTGACTCAGGCGCTCGAGCAATTGCTGAACGAAACCAACTGGCGCGACATCGACTACCTTGTCGTTGATCTGCCGCCCGGCACCGGTGACATTCAGTTGACGCTCGCCCAGCGCGTGCCCGTTACCGGCGCAGTCATCGTAACCACGCCGCAAGACATCGCGCTGATGGATGCGCGCAAAGGCCTCAAGATGTTCGAGAAGGTCAACATTCCGATTTTGGGCGTGGTGGAGAACATGAGCCTGCACATCTGCTCGAAGTGCGGCCACGAAGAAAATATTTTCGGCAGCGGTGGCGGCGATCGCATGAGCAAGGATTACGGCATCGATCTGCTCGGTTCACTGCCGCTCGACATCAGCATTCGCGAGCATGCAGATTCGGGCAAGCCCACGGTGGTCGCCGATCCCGACGGCCGCGTCGCCGAAATTTATCGCGAGATTGCGCGCAAAGTCGCGATCAAGATCGCTGAAAAACAACAAGACCACTCCGCGGCATTTCCGAAAATCGTCGTCCAAAATACGTGACCGGGGCGGACGCGGTTGCGCCGCCGCGGTCTGTTCGCGTTCGAGGGCGGACGCCAAGGCGCCGCACTGCGCTCACCACGCTATAATCCATCGCGTCCGCTGTGGCCGCTGACCTCATGAAATGAGCGTCAAGTCCGATCGCCGGCCGCCTGGTGTGGCAGCCGGCCTGCATCTCGTGCAGTTCATTGTGTTAGGCACTCTAAGGAGTCCGGCGTGAAATTCCATTTTCCGGTCATCGTCATCGACGAGGATTATCGCTCCGAAAACGCGAGCGGACTCGGTATTCGCGCGCTCGCCAAGGCGATCGAAGACGAAGGCGTCGAAGTCATCGGCGTCACGACTTACAACGACTTGTCGCAGTTCGCCCAGCAGCAATCGCGCGCCTCCGCGTTCATCCTGTCGATTGACGATGAAGAATTCACGCCCGGGCCCGAAATCGACCAGGCGGTGCTCAACCTGCGCGCGTTCATCGGGGAAATCCGTTTCCGCAATGCCGAGATTCCGATTTACCTGTATGCGAAACCAAGACCTCGCGTCATATTCCGAACGATATTCTGCGTGAGTTGCACGGCTTCATTCACATGTTCGAAGACACGCCGGAATTCGTCGCGCGCCATATTATTCGCGAGACGCGCACCTATCTCGAAGGGCTGGCGCCGCCGTTTTTCCGGGCGCTCACCAATTACGCGCAGGACGGCTCGTATTCGTGGCACTGCCCCGGACATTCCGGCGGCGTGGCGTTTCTCAAAAGCCCGGTCGGCCAGATGTTCCACCAGTTTTTCGGCGAAAACATGTTGCGTGCCGACGTGTGCAACGCGGTCGATGAACTCGGTCAACTGCTCGATCATTCCGGGCCGGTCGCGGCATCCGAGCGCAACGCCGCGCGCATTTTCAACTGCGATCATCTGTTTTTCGTCACCAACGGCACCTCAACCTCGAACAAGATGGTGTGGCATTCGACCGTGGCGCCCGGCGATGTCGTGATCGTGGACCGCAACTGCCACGTGTCGATTCTGCACGCCATCACGATGACGGGTGCGGTGCCCGTGTTCCTGATGCCGACGCGCAATCACTTCGGCATCATCGGGCCGATACCGCTCGAAGAATTCCGCTGGGAAAATATTCAAAAGAAAATACAGGCCCATCCGTTCGCGCGCGAGGTCAACGCCAAGCCGCGCGTGCTGACCCTCACGCAAAGCACCTACGACGGCATCGTCTACAACGTCGACACCATCAAAGAGATGCTCGACGGCAAAGTGGACACGCTGCATTTCGACGAGGCATGGCTGCCGCATGCGACTTTCCATGACTACTACCGCGGCATGCATGCGATCGGCCAGAACCGTCCGCGCTGTAAGGAGTCGGTGATTTTCGCCACCCAATCGACGCACAAGATGCTGGCTGGTTTGTCGCAGGCGTCGCAGATACTGGTGCAGGACAGCGACACCCGCAAGCTCGACCGCCACAGTTTCAACGAGGCGTATTTGATGCACACGTCGACGTCGCCGCAATATTCGATCATTGCGTCGTGCGACGTCGCGGCGGCAATGATGGAGCCGCCCGGCGGCAATGCGCTGGTTGAAGAGTCGATACTCGAGGCGCTCGACTTTCGTCGCGCGATGCGCAAAGTAGACGAAGAATTCGGCAAGGACTGGTGGTTCAAGGTGTGGGGGCCCGAGTACCTGACCGAAGAAGGAATTGGCGATCGCGACGACTGGATGTTGAAGGCGAACGAGCGCTGGCACGGCTTCGGCAATCTCGCGCCCAACTTCAACATGCTCGACCCGATCAAGGCGACCGTCATCACGCCGGGCCTCGATGTGTCCGGGGCATTTTCGAATCCCGGCATGCCGGCGTCGGTCGTCACCAAGTACCTGGCCGAGCACGGCATCATCGTGGAGAAGACCGGTCTCTATTCGTTCTTCATCATGTTCACGATTGGCATTACCAAGGGCCGCTGGAATTCGCTCGTCACCGAACTGCAGCAGTTCAAGGACGACTATGACAACAACCGGCCGCTATGGCGCATCCTGCCCGAGTTCGTCAGCAAATATCCGCAGTATGAAAAAGTCGGCCTGCGTGATTTGTGCACGCAAATCCATGGCGTCTACAAAACGAACGACATCGCGCGGCTGACCACCGAAATGTATTTGTCGAATATGGAGCCGGCAATGCGGCCGGCGGACGCGTGGGCGCGTCTTGCGCATCGCGAGATCGACCGCGTCGAAATCGACCAGCTCGAAGGCCGCATTACGAGCGTGCTGTTAACGCCGTACCCGCCGGGCATTCCGCTGCTCATTCCGGGCGAGCGCTTCAACGCGACGATCGTGCGCTATCTCAAGTTCGCGAAATCGTTCAACCAGAAGTTTCCAGGGTTTGATACGGACATTCACGGCCTTGTCGCCGATGAAACGAGCCGGCGGTCGCGCTACTACGTGGATTGTGTTTCGCAGAAGGCGGCGGGTACCTAGACGGATTTCAGCTGCGATTCCGGCGATATGTCTCGCCGCGATGTAGCAAAAGCGCATTTCGAAAAAGTAGCGCAGGCGACTCGCCTGCATGTGTGACGGAGCAAGCAGCGCGCTCTAATTATTTCCAGACCTTTTTGGCCTTCGCCATCCATTCTTTGGCCTGGGTTTCGGCCTCTTTGATCTGCTCGCTGCTCATGCTGGGCGCGATGCGCTTAAGATCCTCAGGCGCTGTG
>JANXRI010000218.1 GCA_025353085.1 Betaproteobacteria bacterium | reverse complement strand
CAGGCGCATAGCTCAAGTACGCCTCTTGATCTGCATCGAGGGTCCCGAGCCAGTGCGCGGCAATTCTGCGATTCAGTTTTATGAGGTCATTCATATCAAGGGCGAATCCGTTTGATGGCGTTGCAATAGCTTGACTATTTTAGAACTTTGAGTCGCGGCGCCCCTCTGACTGCATGTATCTTCGCGCTCTTGTATTCCGCATGGCCATCATCCATTACGCGAATGAGCTTGTGCGCAATCGCTTTCGCGATTGCCTGACTCCGGTTCAATGCTCCCATCTTATTCAGAATTGTTCCTACATGCATGTCCACAGTGATCTTTGCGACGCCAATCGTCTCGGCGATCTCCTTCGAGGTTTTCCCTGAGGCGGCAAGGGCGAGAATATCTCTTTCGCGAGCATTCAGCTGCATAGTCGGTGCCGGGAATAGCAGTTCTTGCTCGTGGAGAAACTCTCGCACGGACCGACTAAGCACCTTACCCAAGATTAACGCCTGACCTGCGATGAGCAAGCGATCCTCCGCGCTCCAGCGAGAGAGCGTAGGGACCTTACAGTTCAATGCCATCATCGCGTATGACGGAGGATTGCGAGTACAAAGGCCGAGAACCAAGCCGGATCGGATGCCATAAGCCGCGGCTTCCGTTAAGAAAATTTTGTGGGGAGGATTCTTGTAGAACTGTGCAGCCTCCCAATAAGCATACCCCGGCTCACCGGCCAGTTCACAGCGCGGATCGAGTTCCAAGTACGCACGTTCATCATAAATACGGACCCATTCGTCTGCCTGATTAGTCAGTATGTAGGGGCGCGATTCGGCATCAGGTCTTCTGTCATTTGCAACGATACCGAAAACAAAAGTGTCGAATCCGAGCGCTGTTGTTCCATAGATTAGTGCATCAAGTACCGTCCCGTCGCGTGCACGGTAAAGCGTCTCCCTGACGAGATCAGATGCACACGCCTCCTCCTGCGGCGACCAGTCGATTCCCGGCAAATTGAACTTCCGGATCAACATGTTTTATCCCTCCCCTCAATAGGGAACAAAACGGAAAACAATGGACAAACTATCCTTTGTCCACTTAGCTTGCCATTGCGATATAACAAGTTATATATAAATCGGGCGTCGACCGCCTGTCAGGCGCCTGCAGCCCGTCTATGGCACAGCCCCGCCTCGCGCTCGATGTCGAGGTAGCCCTCTTGCTGGTCCGCTACACCGCGATGTGCACGGCAAATTAAAATCCGGAGAAACTAGGTTTTAACCAGTTCAGCCAGTTCAATTTTCAGAACACTACAGAGGCGGTAAAGCATTTGAAGCGACGGGTTACGTTTTCCGTTCTCAAGCTGCGACAGATAGGTGGGCGTCAGCTCGGCTCGGAACGCCAAGTCTTCTTGAGAAATGCGAAGATCACTCCGTCTTCTTTGAATTCTTGAACCAATGCTTTTTTTTAGCGTAGCTAGCTCCCTTTCCATGCCTCGTAGATTGGAGACATGGAGGTAGCCAGTCCATTAACTATAGTTAAAGAACCTCTTTGGTCAATTGGGTTTTCCATCGACCGGCAGCAGTTGCAGATACCCTCGCAACAATGGCCAGGTGGTGCATTTGTTCACTCAGTATCAAACTGCCGCAGCTAATCCCAAAGCAAGCCTTTTCCTGCCCAACCCCCCCATTGTTTGGGGGGGTTGGGCAATGCACTGATTCGCGGTAGACGTGAAAATCGGTGCATGGTTAAACGCGCTACTGGCTCAGTCCCGAATCTAACTCCACCGCGTCCCGTGAAGGGCGAGCCCGCGCGCGGTTATAGAGTTTTCCCAAAAACCGTATTTTTAACTTTGGATCCAACGCCGCGGACGTTAAGGCGCCCATCGCGTTGCGCGCGCTCAAGCGCAATCCATGCAGCCGCGAAGAATTCTCGTAGGCGACGGAACCGCAGTTTGGATTTGATCTTGTTTCGCGAAAACAAATAGCGTGTCCGCTATCCAACCGCGCTTCCTCCGCCTACGCGACGCACCAAATTACGTCGGCATGGATCGAAATCGCTTCAACAATGAGGTACGACCGCATCTCGTTGAGATCCCAATCGGGAAGCAAGGTATTGCGTTTGATCGGTACGAACTGGATGCGTGGGCTGATCGGTACATCGCGGGGCGCGGACGACGCGAGATTGACAAATGCGCTGACGGGGACGAGCATATCAGGTGCAGCGAGCGCCCCGTGCGGAAAGGACGGATAAAGAAATGGGGCGTAACACAAGTCCGGGTCTCTGCAGAAGAGCCGGGCTCTGGCACATCGACAAACGCGTCAAAGGATACGGTCGCCTTTGCGAAAGCACTGGCACTTGTGACAAAGAGGAAGCAGAACGCTACCTCCGACTCAGGTTAACCGCAATTCGAGAAGCAACTGTCTATGGCGTCAGACCCACTCGACTCTTTCGCGAGGCCGCAACGAAGTACCTGCTTGATAACCAGGATATGCCTTCGATCGGTGACACCGCGATGCACTTAAAGCAACTCGATCCATTCATCGGGGATCTGCCGCTCGGCCGTGTGCATGACGAAACTATGAAGCCGTTTATAAAGGCACGGCAGAAACAGGGCGTATCGAACCGCACGATCAACATTGCCTTACAAAGGGTAGTGCGGATTCTGCGACTTGCAGCAACTGTTTGGCGCGGCGAACACGAGAAGACGTGGCTTGAGCAAGCGTCACACATCTCGACGTTGCCTGAAACAAATCGGCGACTGCCCTATCCGCTCGCATGGGAAGAGCAAGCGTATTTGTTAAAGGCGCTGCCGGATCACCTTGCCAAGATGGCTTTGTACAAGGTGAATAGCGGGTGTCGTGAGCAAGAGGTTTGCAGGTTGCGTTGGGATTGGGAAATAAAGGTGCCAGAGTTGTCGACGTTCGTTTTTCTGATACCGCTGGACTTCGGCGGCAGGCGACCTAACTCGGGGGTTAAAAACCGCGAGGATCGTCTAGTCGTTTTGAATGATGTTGCGAAGTCCATCATCGAGGCACAGCGTGGTGTACATCCTGCGTGGGTATTTCCCTACAAAGGAAACGTGCTGACTCACATGAATGGCAGTGCGTGGAAAAGGGCGCGCGTCGACGCCGCAGCACAGTGGAAGAAGGACAAGGACGAACCCGCGCATCCTGGCTTTGCGCGCTTACGTGTGCATGATCTCAAGCATACGTTTGGACGCAGGCTGCGAGTAGCAGGTGTGTCGTTCGAAGATCGGCAAGCGCTTCTCGGCCACAAGTCGGAAAGCGTGACAACCGATTATTCGGCGGCGGAAATCGAACACCTGATCGCGCAGGCAGGCAAGGTAACAATGGGAAGTCAGCGCAGTTCACCTACGCTTACGGTATTGCGCAGGAGAGCTGCATGATCTGGGAAACTCCCGCAAAACTCCCGCAAATGCTTTCTGGGAGCTGCGGTAATTTCCTAAGTGCTTGATTATTTGGTCGGGGCGAGAGGATTTGAACCTCCGACCACCTGCACCCCATGCAGGTACGCTACCAGGCTGCGCTACGCCCCGAGCGACGGATTATATCAGACCGCTTTGGGCGATTAGCTGCGCAAAAAGTCGAGGACCGACTTGATTTCCTTGCGCACGGCGGCGAGGTTTGCTTTGCCAGCCGCGACTGCGCGATTGGTCTTGGCGGGTTCGGTCGCGATTTCATCCAGCCGGTTGCGCGCGCCGCTGATCGTGAAACCCTGGTCGTACAGCAGGTCCCGGATCCGCCGGATCAACAAAACTTCGTGATGCTGATAGTAACGGCGGTTGCCGCGGCGCTTAACCGGCTTGAGCTGCGTAAACTCCTGCTCCCAGTAGCGCAACACGTGCGGCTTGACGCCGCAGAGTTCACTGACTTCCCCGATCGTGAAATAACGCTTGGCGGGGATGGGCGGAAGCGTGTCCTTAGGACTGTGGTTTGTTTCCATTGTGATAGTTTTGTTCAACCATCGCCTTCAGTTTCTGCGACGCGTGAAAGGTGACGACGCGGCGCGCGGTAATTGGTATCTCTTCGCCGGTTTTAGGATTGCGCCCCGGCCGCTGCGGCTTGTCGCGCAACTGAAAATTGCCGAAGCCGGACAGTTTGACGCCTTCGCCGTTCTCTAACGCCAGCCGAACCTCCTCAAAGAAAGACTCGACCATGTCTTTGGCCTCGCGCTTGTTGAACCCCACTTTTTCAAAAAGCAGGTCCGCGAGTTCAGCCTTGGTCAAAGTCATAATTCCCCCTTCAAGTCCGGAGTTTTGCCTGAAATTCTTGTTGTAACACTTGAACCAACCGCTGTATCGCGGCTTCAGCTTCGACGTCTTTTAGCGTTTTCTGAGTATCTTGCAATACCACCTTAAACGCAACACTTTTTTTATCTGAATCAATGCCTTTGCCGCGATATACGTCAAACAGCACGACGTTCGAAATGATGCCAGTGGCATGGTTTCTCAGTGCCTGCAACATCGCTTGCGCGGTGACTTTTTCATCGACTTCAACCGAAATATCGCGCCGCACCATGGGTTGCCGCGAAAAATCCGTAAATTGCGCGACCGCATGATTCATAAGTTGGTCGAGGTTAAGTTCAAAAAGCATTGGTGCAAAAGGCAAATCATAGGTCTGTTGCAACCCCGGGTGGAGCTCACCCAGCCAGCCGAGGAACGTTTCTCCGAGAGAAACCTTTGCCGACCGTCCCGGGTGCAGCGCCGGATGGCTGGCCGCACTGAACCTCAGATCGGGTCCGCCGAGTGTTTCGAGATCGCATTTAACATCGTAAAAATCGACTGTGCGCTTCGCGGCCCCCCATTGCTCCTCTACCGCTTCGCCGTAGACCAGTCCGCCCAGTACGATCCGCTCCGCATACCCGTTTTTTCCGGCTCGCGAATAGCACCGTCCGCACTCAAATATTCGCACGCGCTCCTGCTGCCGGCTAAGGTTCAACTTAAGGCACTCCACCAGGCTGCCGAAGGTACTCGAACGCATTGCATTCAGATTTGATGCGATCGGGTTTGCCAACATGACCGGATCTTTGTTAGCGGAAAAATCCACTTCCCATTGCTGATCGACAAAACTGTAGCTGACGATTTCCTGGTAATCGCGTGCGACCAGCATCTGACGAATTGCGGCCACGTTCGTCCGGGCCTCGGGCACTGGCAACATGGCGGTCGATGCAAGCGGCACATTCGCCGGAATGTTGTCGTAGCCGTATATGCGCGCTATTTCCTCAATCAAATCTTCTTCGATCGCCAAATCAAACCGGTAACTTGGCGGCGTCACCGTGAAATCGTCATGGTGCTTTTCGCAGGCGAATCCAAGGCGCCCGAATATTCGCACGATGTCGTCAGCGCTGATATGGATCCCCAGCAGCCGTTGAGCCCGCGCTGCGCGCAGTCGGATGGGTTGACGTGGCGGCAGTGTCGCTTTCGCCGGGCAGATGGGGCCTGCGTTGCCGCCGCAGATGTCGAGCACTAGTGCAGTCGCGCGTTCCAATGCGTGTTCAGTGGCCGCGTAATCGACGCCTCGCTCAAAGCGGTAAGCCGATTCAGAGCCGAACCCAAGAACGCGGGATTTTCCGGCAATCGCCGCCGGCGCAAAAAAAGCGGCTTCGAGCAGAATATTTCGGGTTGCCGGTGTCACCGCACTTGCAGCGCCGCCCATGATGCCCGCCAGCGCGAGCGGCTTTGCGCTATCAGCGATGACGAGGATATCCGCCTTAAGCACGATGTCTTCGTCATTGAGCAGTTTCAAACGTTCGCCCGCGACCGCAAAACGCACCTGGATGCCGCCCACAACACGGTCGAGATCGAATGCATGCAGGGGTTGCCCGAGTTCCAACATGACGTAGTTGGTGACGTCGACGATCGCACTGATGCTCCGCAAACCGCTGCGCTCCAAGCGCCGAACCATCCACTGCGGCGTCGCAGCGCCAGCATTGACTCCGCGCAAAACGCGGCCACAGTAGAGTGGGCAAGCATCCGGTGCAGCGACCGCAATCTCGATGCGCTCCGTCAAAGTCTGGACGGCCGTGACCTCAATCGGCGTCACGCGGTTGCCCGTGATGGCGGCGACTTCTCGCGCAGCGCCGAAAAGGCTGAGGCAATCGCCGCGATTCGGCGTCGGCTTAATGGTGAACAACTGATCGTCGAGTTCGAGATATTTTCGAAGGTCGGCGCCGAGCGGCGCATCAGCGGCCAATATCAAAAGGCCGGCCGCGTCATCGGCGATGCCGAGCTCTTTAGCCGAGCACAACATACCGTTTGATTCGACGCCGCGCACTTTTGCCTGCTTGATTAAAACGCCCGGCAATTGCGCACCGACCTGCGCGAATGGCACACGCATGCCGACCTGCACATCAGGCGCGCCGCAAACGACCTGCAGTAGTGGCGCTCCGCCGGCGCCGGCGTTAACGCGGCATACGCTCAAACGATCAGCGTCCGGATGCTTTTGCACCTCAATGACTTCAGCAATTACGACGTGATCGAATGCCGGCGCCGCGGGTTCCCTCGCTTCGACTTCAATGCCGCCCATCGTTAAAGCGTCGGCGAGTTCGCTGCTGGTGAGAGTCGACGCTACGAAAGTGCGCAGCCAGTTTTCGGAGAACTTCATGGTATCGCTAAGGCAGGCGCTTCAATTAAATTGTTTGAGAAAGCGCAGATCGTTTTCGTAGAACAAGCGAAGATCATTCACGCCATAGCGCAGCATCGATAAACGGTCTGGTCCGAGACCGAACGCGAAACCCTGATATTTTTCGCTGTCGATTTTTACGTTGCGTAAAACGTTCGGGTGAACCATGCCGCAGCCGCCGATTTCGAGCCAGCCGTCGCCAAAACTCATATCGATTTCAGCCGATGGTTCGGTGAACGGAAAAAACGACGGCCGGAACCGCACTCTGAGATCGTCGCGCTCGAAGAATCGCCGCAGGAAATCCACCACCACGCCTTTCAAGTCGGCAAAGCTCACGCGTTCATCGACCCACAGCCCTTCGATCTGATGAAACATCGGCGAATGGGTCGCGTCGGAATCGACGCGATACACCCGTCCCGGCGCAATGATTTTTATCGGTGGCTCATGCGTTTCCATGTAGCGGATCTGGATCGGCGACGTGTGCGTGCGCAACAGATGCTTGCCATCATCGAGGTAAAACGTATCGTGCATCGATCGCGCCGGATGGTTTTCAGGCTGGTTCAACGCGGTGAAGTTGTAGAAGTCCGTCTCGATTTCGGGGCCGTCCACCACCTCAAAGCCGATCGAATGAAACAGCGCCGTTATCCGGGCGAGCGTGCGGGTCACCGGATGCAGTCCGCCGGCATGCACGCCGCGGCCCGGCAGCGTAACGTCCAGTGCCTCAAGCGCAAGTTGAGCATTAAGTTTTGCCGATTGAATTTTCTCGCGTTGCGCGGTAAGCGCCGTTTCAATCTGGTCTTTGGCACTGTTGAATCTTGCGCCCATGGCGGGGCGTTCAGCGGGCGAAATCTTGCCCAGATTCTTCTGCAATTCAGTCAACGCGCCGGCTTTACCGAGATAACGCGCCTTTGCATGCTCGAGCTGCGCGGCATCCGTGACGCCGGCAAACGCCTGCAGCGCTTCTTGAACTATGGTGTCGAGTTTTTCCACGCTTGGTCCGAAAAAAAAGGGAAGCTGTATTGCTCAGCCTCCCTTTACTCATCTAATTTGTTTAGACGCCGAGACTTGCTTTCGCTTTCTCGACGAACTTCACAAACGCGGGCTTATCCAGCACCGCGATGTCCGCCAGCACTTTGCGATCGACAGTGATCGCGGCTTTTTTAAGCCCGTTCATGAACACGCTATAGGACAGGCCATGCTCGCGCACCGCCGCGTTAATGCGGGTGATCCACAAGCTGCGAAAATCGCGCTTCTTGTTGCGGCGATCGCGATACGCGTATTGTCCCGCGCGCATGACCGCTTCATTGGCTATCCGAAATACGTTGTTGCGGCGGCCGCGGAAACCCTTGGCGCGCGCGATGACTTTTTTATGGGCGGCGCGTGCTGTGACGCCACGTTTGACTCTGGGCATGGTTCGTCTCCTTACGCGTAGGGAAGCATTTTATGCACGGAATGCTGATCGCTCTCGTGCACGCCGGTACCGCCGCGCAATTGACGCTTGCGCTTGGTGGTTTTCTTGGTAAGGATATGGCGCAAAAACGCGCTGCCGCGTTTGATGCGCCCGCTGGCCGCCACTTTGAAACGCTTCTTGGCGCCGCTTTTAGTCTTCATTTTGGGCATGACTGCTCCTTTTTTCTGACATAGCGCCGGGTGCTTTCTAATGGAAAGACTTCTGGAACCCGGACAACTACTTCTGGGTGCTGCTACTTCTTTTCGACTTCGACTGCTTCCGGCGCCGCGACTGGCGCGGGCGCTGATTTGACTGCTTCCTTCGCTACTTCCTTTGCCGCTTCTTTCGATGCTTCTTTCTTCGGCGCCGGGGCAGCTGTCCCTGGTTTTATCGGAACCTTCTTAGGCGACAACACCATCACCATCTGACGGCCTTCCATTTTCGGATACTGCTCGACCACGCTTTGCTCGGTCAGATCGTTTTTTACGCGCTCGATCAGCCGGATGCCGAACTCCTGGTGCGCCATTTCCCGGCCGCGAAAACGCAGCGTCACTTTGCACTTGTCACCCTCGTCGAGGAAGCGGGTCAGGTTGCGCAGCTTGATCTTGTAATCGCCTTCATCCGTGCTCGGACGAAACTTAACCTCCTTAACGATGATTTGTTTCTGCTTGAGCTTCGCCTCGTGCCGCCGCTTGCTTTCGCGGTACTTGAATTTGCCGTAGTCCATCACGCGGCAAACCGGCGGTACCGCCGTCGGTGCGATTTCAACCAGATCCAGCTCTGCCGCTTCCGCCTGCGCATTGGCGGCCGCAATCGTAACGATGCCAACCTGTTCCCCGTTCGGTCCGATCAACCGGACTTCGGGAGCATTTATTTCGCCGTTAATGCGCGGCTCTTTTTCCTGAGCTATTTGAAAACCCCGCTATATCAAAAAGTTATGCCGCGCGACCGAGCAGTAGCGCCTCATCGAGCAGGCGCTGAACGAAGGCCTTAATTGGCATTTGGCCAAGGTCTTCGCCTTTGCGGGTTCGCACGGCAACTGTCTGCGCCGCCATCTCCTTGTCACCCAAGATGACCTGATAAGGCAGCTTTTGCAGACTATGTTCCCGAATTTTATAGGTTATTTTCTCATTTCTCAAGTCAGCCTCCACGCGCAAACCGGCCCGCCGCAATTCGGCCACGACCTGTCCGGCGTAAGTTGACTGGTTGCCGGTGATATTCATCACCACGACTTGCACCGGTGCAAGCCACAATGGCAACGCGCCGGCGTAGTTCTCGAGCAGAATCCCTAGGAAACGCTCCATCGACCCGACGATCGCCCGATGCAACATGACGGGGACATGACGCGCGTTGTCCTCCGCGACGTATTCGGCGCCTAAACGACCGGGCATCGAGAAATCAACCTGGATGGTGCCGCACTGCCACACGCGGCCGATCGAATCTTTGAGCGAAAACTCAATCTTTGGACCGTAAAACGCGCCCTCCCCCGGCAAGGTTTCCCACGGCACGCCTTTCTTGTTCAGTGCGTCCGCGAGCGCTTTTTCTGCAACATCCCAGGTTTCGTCCGATCCCACGCGTTTCGGCGGCCGGGTCGACAACTTGTAAATAATGTCGCTGAAGCCGAAGTCCCGGTAAACGTCGATCAAGAGATCGATGAAGTTGGCGACCTCGGGCTCGATTTGCGCCTCGGTGCAAAAAATATGTCCGTCGTCCTGCGTAAAACCGCGCACGCGCATGATGCCGTGCAGCGCACCCGACGGCTCGTTGCGATGGCACGCGCCGAATTCGCCGTAACGCAGCGGCAAATCACGGTAGCTGCGCAGGCCGTTATTAAAAATTTGCACATGGCCAGGGCAATTCATCGGCTTGATCGCGTAATCGCGGTTCTCGCTCGACGTGGTGAACATGTTTTCCTGGTAGTTCTCCCAGTGCCCCGACTTTTCCCACAGCGAGCGGTCGAGTATTTGTGGACACTTCACTTCCTGATAACCGTTGTCCTGATAGACGCGGCGCAAATACTGCTCGACCTGCTGCCAGACCGTCCAACCATGCGGATGCCAAAACACGAGCCCCGGCGCTTCATCCTGCATGTGAAAAAGATCGAGTTGCTTCGCCAGCCGCCGATGGTCGCGCTTTTCGGCTTCCTCGAGCATGTGCAAATACGCGTCCTGGTCTTCCTTCCTGGTCCACGCCGTGCCGTAAATCCGCTACAGCATCTCGTTCCTGGAATCGCCCCGCCAGTACGCGCCGGCCAGCTTCATCAGCTTGAAGATTTTCAATTTTCCGGTCGACGGCACGTGCGGCCCGCGGCACAAGTCAAGAAAATCGCCCTGGCGATACAGCGACACGTCTTCGCCCTGCGGAATCGACGCGATAATCTCGGCTTTGTAATGCTCGCCGATGGACTTGAAAAACTCGACCGCTTGGTCGCGCGGCCATACTTCCCGCGTGACGCGCAAATCGCGCTTCGCGAGTTCAGCCATGCGTTTTTCGATCGCCGCCAGGTCGTCGGGCGTAAACGGCCGCTTATACGAGAAATCGTAGTAGAAACCGTTCTCGATTACAGGACCGATCGTCACCTGCGCATCGGGAAACAATTCTTTCACCGCATATGCGAGCAAGTGCGCCGTCGAATGGCGTACCAAATCGATGCCCTCTGGATTTTTGTCGGTGATGATCGCAAGCTCGCTGTCCTGGTCGATCATGAACGACGTATCGACCAGCGCGCCGTCGACCTTGCCGCCGAGCGCAGCCTTCGCCAAGCCGGGCCCGATCGACGCGGCGACTTCGGCGACCGAAACCGGTTTATCGAACTGACGGACCGAACCGTCGGGGAGTTTTACGTTAGGCATTTTTCAATGGGCTCATCGCTAAGGACGAAAAAAAAGTGCGGGCCAGCCGCACTTTTTTCGCAACACGAAAAAACAGCACGACTAGTGTCGTCGCAATAACCTGCTAGTTCGCGGTGTCATAACGCTCTCTTTCCGTGTCGCCATCGCCATCTGCGCATTGAGCAGCAAGCTTGTCTGCTCGTATGCGCAGACTTAAAGCGGCATGTCCCTGTCCGCTTTAAGCGTAGTTGGTAGGCGCGATTGGACTCGAACCAACGACCCCCACCATGTCAAGGTGGTGCTCTACCAGCTGAGCTACGCGCCTGAAAGCGGGGCATTCTACCTGATGCGGCGCACTGGTTCAAATTAACGATTGAGTTCACCCATTGCCGCGAGTGGCTGCGCCCCCTATAGTAAAACGCCAAGCCGAAGCGCTTTCCAAAGGAGTGACTATGTCAGCCTACGTAATTGTGCAAGTCGAAGTTACCGATCAGGCTGGATATGATGAATACAAAAAAATGGTGCCGTCGTCATTGAGCGCTTATGGTGGCAAGTTCGTCGTGCGCGGCGGCGCTTGTGAAACGCTCGAAGGCGCATGGCAGCCGAGCCGCATGGTGGTGCTTGAATTTCCGAGCAGCGCTCAAGCCAAACGCTGGTGGGAATCCACCGAATACCGGGACGCGAAGGCGTTGCGTCAGCGCACTGCTAAAACGGCAATGATTTTGGTCGAAGGCGCTGCTTGAAATTTGCTTGGATGGCGATCGCCATAACGATAATGTCGATGCCGGCTTGCGCGGCCAACAACACCGCGTCGCCGGACATGGTGTCAGTCCCGCCCGGCTTGTTCACCATGGGCAGTGATGATGGCCCTGCTGATGAGCGACCTCTGCATCAAGTCGATGTGCCGGCGTTTGCAATCGACCGCCTGCCGGTGACGAACGCGCAGTTCGCCGAATTTCTGAACGCAATCGGCACCCACAATCGATCTGGCGAACGGCTGTACGATTTCGATGACAGCGATGCGCGCATACACCGTCACGGCGCGCAATGGCGCGCCGATCAGGAATATGTGAACCACCCGGTCGTCGAACCCACGTGGGTGGGCGCGCGGGATTATTGTGCGTGGCGCGGCAAACGGCTGCCGGCCGAAGCGGAATGGGAAAAAGCAGCGCGCGGTACCGACGCCAGAAAATATCCGTGGGGCAATGCAGCACCTGACCGTACTCGCGCGCAGTTCGGCGCGCGGTTCAACGAAACTGCGCCGGCCGACGCATTTTCGGCGGGCGCAAGTCCGTATGGTGTGCTCGGCATGGCGGGCAACACGTGGGAATGGGTATCGAGCGCATATCTGCCCTACCCTTACCGCGCAGCCGACGGCCGCGAAGATTTGCCAGCCGGATCGGTGCGCGGCACACGCGGCGGCGGACACGATTCACCGGCTGCGGAAATCACGACGACGCAACGCGGGCGCAACCTGTCACGCAATCCTGCAGCAGGACACCATAACATCGGCTTTCGTTGCGCGACATAAATGCGCCGACCCGGGAGGATTACCATGGATCCAGCCACAATACGAACAACCGCTGTCGAATTACTCGATGCGTATGACCGCGGCGCATTAATCGCTCCGCCGAGCGACAATCATCCGCAGTTCGATTGGGATACGGCGTATGACATCGCAGCGGAAATTGTGCAGCTTCGATGTGCGCGCGGTGAGCGAGCGGTCGGCCGAAAAATCGGTTTTACCAACCGCAATATCTGGGCGGAGTACGGTGCAACGTCGCCAATCTGGGCGCATGTGTACGACACTACGCTCGTGTATGCTAAAAATAATACCGCCACGCTTTCGCTTCACCGCAGCGCCGCTCCAAGACTGGAGCCCGAGATTGCATTCAAGCTGCGCGCGCCGGTGCCAACCGGCTGCCAGGATACTGCGACCATCCTGCAATCGATCGAATGGCTGGCGCCCAGTTTTGAAATCGTCGATTGCCACTTTTCAAACTGGCGCTTTAAATCCGCCGATTCCGCCACCGACCAGTCGTTTCACTGGCGCCTCGTTATCGGCGATCCATATGTCGTGAATCCTGCGTCACTTGGTCGCCTGGCGGCGCAAATCCGCGACTGCGAAGTTGCATTGTCATGCAATGATGAAGTTCGCGCGCGCGGCGTCGGCAGCAACGCCCTTAATCATCCGGCGTTGGCGCTGGCGTTTCTTGCCGACATACTCGCGACGCAGGCGAAGTTCGATCCGCTCGCCGCCGGTGAAATCATCACGACAGGTACTCTGACGGCTGCGCTGCCGATCGCCCGAGGCGAAACCTGGACTTCCGCAATTACCGGTCTGCCGGTGGCGCCGTTGACAATCAGCTTTATCGACTAAGCCCGCGCCGCGCGCGTAACGCCAGCGACGTTTTTCACCAACGCAAGTACCCGGTTTAAGTCGGCGATGTTGGCGATCTCGACCGTCAAACGCATGTAGGCCGATGTGTCACGGCTCACCGTGTTGGTCGCGGTGACATTCACCCGTTCGCGCGAAAATATCTCGGTGATATCGCGCAACAATCCGGTGCGATCGGCGGCCTCGATTTCGACGTCGACCGGAAACGTCGAATCTGCCGACACGCCCCAGTCTGCGGCGATCAGGCGCTCGGGCGTGAGTCGTTTGACGTTGTCGCAGCCGCGCCGATGGATGGTCACGCCGCGTCCGCGCGACACAAAGCCGATGATTGCGTCAGGCGGCGCCGGTTTGCAGCATCCGGCGGGAACCGTCAGTAACTTGTCGACACCGACGATCAAAATGCCGCCCGGCTGCGCGCGCGGCTTTCTGACTAACGGCTGCTCTTCAAGAGGCGCAACCGGCGCATTGTCGATGCGCAATGCGGTTTGCAATTGGCGCGCGCTGATTTCACCCCGCCCTGCTTCGGCGAAAAAATCAGCGAGCCTGGCAAAGCCGAAACTCTGCGCGAGCTTGTCGAGGTTCACGCCTGTCATGCCCTGGCGCTGCAATTCCTTTTCGACGATCTCACGCCCTTCGGCCACCGACCCTTCGTGATTTAGCCGGTTGAACCATTGCCTGACTTTGCCGCGCGCGCCCGCGCTTTTCAGATAACCGAGCGCAGGATTCAGCCAGTCGCGGCTCGGACCGCCCTGCTTAGCCACGATGACTTCGACCTGCTGACCGTTTAAAAGCGGCGTATCGAGCGGCACCATAGCACCGTTGACACGCGCACCGCGGCAGCGGTGTCCCAGGTCGGTATGCACGTGATAGGCAAAGTCGATCGGCGTTGCATCGCGCGGCAGATCGATGACCCGTCCCTGCGGGGTGAGCACATAAATCGTATCGGCAAATAGATCGCGCGGAAATCTCGCTGCAACATCGGATGCATCGGCGACTTCATCTTTCCATTCCACCACCTGGCGCAACCACGCGATTTTCTCGTCGTAACCGGCATCGCGGCGCGAGCCTTCCTTGTAGCGCCAATGCGCCGCTACACCAAACTCCGCGTGCTGATGCATTTCGAATGTGCGAATCTGAATTTCGAGCGGCTTGTCTTCGTCTCCCATGACGGCGGTGTGCAGCGACTGGTACTCGTTACCCTTGGGCTTCGCGATGTAATCATCGAATTCCCCGGGCAGCGGCGGCCATAAGCGATGGACGATGTCGAGCGCCGCGTAGCAATCGCTGATGCTCTCGACCAGCACCCGCAGCGCCCGCACGTCATACATCGCATCGAATGCGACGGCCTTGTGGCGCATTTTGTTATAAATGCTGTAGATATGCTTGGGCCGGCCGCTGATTTCAGCCTTGATGTTCATACGCGCCAATTCTTCACTAAGCCGTGCGGTCGCCGCTCCGATATAGCGCTCGCGGTCGCTGCGCTTCTCGTCGAGCAAACCGGCAATGCGTTTATAGGTATCCGGTTCGAGTATTCGCAGCGCGAGATCTTCGAGTTCCCACTTGAGCTGCCACGCGCCGAGCCGGTTTGCGAGCGGCGCAAAAATGTCTTGCGTGAGCCGCGCCAACTCGTGGCGCAATTGCACGTCGTCGCATTTCACCACATAGCGCATGGATTGCAGGTGATCGGCGAGCTTGATCAGCACCACTCGCACGTCCTGCGCCATCGCGAGCATCATCTTGCGCAGGCCTTCGAGTTGTGCCGGCCCTTCGGCGCGCGCCGCGTCTCCGTCCATGCTCTCGATCATTGCCATACGGGCGACACCATCGGCAAGCGCCGCTGCGCGGGCGCCAAAGCGATCTCTGATCTCGACGAGCGCGTCATGCGTCGAGGCAGCCGGGACGAGCAGGCTCGCGGCGAGGCACTCCGCGTCGACTTTGAGTTCACACAGAATAGCGGCAACGTTAAGCGCGTGTTCGCTCGCGGATTCACCGCCCTTACCGGTCTGCTCGTGCAGCCGCGGATTGAGCCATGCGAGAACGCTTGTCAGTAGTTCGATGTCCGCCGCTGTGTAATCGGCCTGGAGTGTGGCGAGCCACGTCGCACCGAAGCCGCTGTCAGGAGCGGATACGAGCGTCAAGTGAGAAGTTCGGGCCATGCGTTGGTCGCTATTTTTCAAGATTGAACTATTCGTTAAACAGCCAATAGCCGCCTAGCATGAACGTCATCTCATTACGAACCACCATGCGGGTGACTTACGGGGCGGCATAGCTTCGTCGAGACAATTTTACGCGAGTTCAACACCTGCGATAATCGGCGGCTATGATTAAACGTTGCGCATGGGCCGACTCAACGCCGCTGATGGCCAAATATCACGACACCGAATGGGGCGTGCCCGCGCACGATGACCGGACGCTGTTTGAATTGTTGACGCTCGAAGGCGCGCAAGCCGGACTGTCATGGAGCACCATACTCAACAAACGCGCGAATTATCGCGCCGCGTTCGCCGACTTCGACGCGCGTAAAGTCGCCCGCTTCAACCGCCGTAAAGTTACCGCGCTCATGTTGAATCCCGGCATCGTTCGCAACCGCTTGAAAATCGAATCGACCGTCAGCAATGCCGAAGCGTTTATTGCGTTGCAACAGCATTTTGGCTCTTTTGACCGCTACCTCTGGAACTTCGTAGACGGGTCACCGATACGCAATCGCTGGCGCGCTCAGCCGCGGGTTCCGGCTTCGACACCGCTATCAGACTGCATTAGTAAAGATTTGAAAACAAGAGGTTTCCGCTTCGTTGGTAGCACGATTTGCTATGCGTTCATGCAGGCGACCGGAATGGTCAACGATCATCTCGTCACTTGCGACCGTCATGCGTAGCGATCAGGCCGATCAAAATCGCTGTTGAAGAAATCCCGGTTTCGGGACGATAATGCAGGCTGCCCGCTGGACCGCTCTACCGATCCGGCCCGTGAGAAAGACGTAAGTGTAAAAGGGGGTGCGCGTGTATCGATCCCGTACGATCGCCACCGTTGCAACTGTCGCCTGCATTCTGGCGGCGCCTGCCGGCGCGCAAAAAATCGTTACTCCGCCCGCTGATCTGCATCCTCCTATCCAGCTCGACGCCGACACCTTGCGGTCACGCTTTGCGCCGAGCCATCTGGGCCTCAAACCAGGCACATCCAGCACCATCGCAGACACGGGTCTGCCGTTCGGCCTCAATTACAACCGTGAAGCAAAAAGCCTCGTGATGCCGCTCGACGAGAAAAATGAATGGGGTGTGGGCGTCGGCCTCAATATGAATTCTTCGCGCATCATCGAGCTAAGCCCCGGCGGCGTGCTCGGCCTGCAACAGCTCAATCGCGCTCCCGGGCTTATGTTGCATAAGAAATTCTAAGCCGGTCCGCGCACCCGCCAGCCGCAACGGCGGTTGTTACAATGGGCCTCCAAGGGAGGTGCCATGGCCGTACCAAAATCACTCGGCTTCGATACGCTGAGCCTGCACGCGGGCCAGCAACCCGATCCGCTGTACGGCGCGCGCGCAACGCCGATCTATCAAACCACCAGTTTCGTTTTTAAAGACAGCGATCACGCCGCCGCGTTGTTCAACATGGAACGCGCGGGCCATGTTTATTCGCGCATATCCAATCCGACCTGCGCAGTCCTGGAAGAGCGCATCGCGGCGCTCGAAGGCGGCATCGGCGCGATCGCGACCGCGAGCGGCCAGGCCGCCCTGCACCTTGCAATCGTCACCTTGATGGGTGCCGGCTCGCACATCGTCGCTTCGAGCGCGCTTTACGGCGGGTCACACAACCTGCTGCATTACACGCTGCCGCGCTTTGGTATCACGACGACTTTCGTCAATGCGCGAGATGTCGACGCGTTCCGCGCTGCGATTCAGCCGAACACGCGGCTTGTATTCGGCGAGACACTCGGCAATCCAGGACTCGACGTGCTCGATGTGCCGCGCGTCGCTGAAGTTGCGCACGCCGCGCGCCTGCCGCTGCTGGTCGATGCGACGTTCACCACGCCGTATTTGATGCAACCGTTCGCGCTCGGCGCCGATTTGCTGTACCACTCCGCGACTAAATTTCTGGGCGGCCATGGCATCGCAATCGGTGGCGTGCTGGTGGACAGCGGCCGATTCGACTGGGAAGCATCGGGAAAATTCGCGCTGCTGTCGGAGCCTTACGCGGGTTTCCACAACATGGTGTTCGATGAAGAATCAACAGTGGCGGCTTTCCTGCTGCGCGCGCGGCGTGAAGGCTTGCGCGATTTCGGCGCCTGCATGAGCCCGATGAATGCATTCAATATTCTGCAGGGCATCGAAACGCTGCCGCTGCGCATGCAGCGCCACGTCGAGAACACGCGCCGGATCATCGCCTTCCTGAATACGCACGCGGCGGTCGACTCGGTCGTTTATCCGGAGCTGCCCAATCATCCCGATCATGCGCTCGCGAAAGAACTTCTGCCCAAAGGCTGCGGCGCGATTTTCACGTTCAGCGTGAAAGGCGGCCGCGTCGCAGGTCGCCGCTTCATCGATGCCTTGCGAATTTTTTCACACCTCGCCAACGTCGGTGACGCCAAATCGCTGGTGATACATCCCGCGAGCACCACCCACTTCCGGATGGATGAGGCAGCGTTGCGCGCGGCCGGCATCGGCGAGGGCGCGATCCGTTTATCGGTCGGCCTCGAAGATGTCAACGATCTCATCGAAGATCTTGGCCGCGCGCTGTACGCTTCGCAAAAGACCTGACTGATATGAACGTCACGGTGCTCGGCCGCAGCGCGTACGTCTACACGGCCGGACATTCGCTCGATGTGAAGCTTCCTGCTATCGTGTTTTTGCATGGCGGCGAGCAGGACCACGGCACGTGGGCACTGCAATGCCGGTACTTTGCTTATCACGGACACAATGTGCTCGTGCCTGACCTGCCCGGCCATGGCCGCTCGGCAGGGCCGGCGCTCGGCGCGATTTCAGAGCTTGCCGCGTGGCTCGCGCATCTGCTCGACACCATCGGAATCGCGCGCGCAAGCGTGACAGGACACAGCATGGGCTCGCTGATTGCGCTTGAATTTGCGGCGCGCAACCCTGCACGCGTGGACAAACTTGCACTGCTCGGCAGCTCAGCGCCGATGCCGGTCGCGCAGCCGCTGCTTGACGCCGCGCGTGCCAATGACCATGCGGCGCTCGAGATGATCAATACATGGACACATGGCAGCCGCGCGCAACTCGGCGGCAATCCGTCACCCGGCATGTGGATGCTCGGCATGAATATGCGCCTGATGGAACGTCAGGCGCGCGACGTGCTGTATGCGGATTTCAACGCGTGCAACGACTATGCACCCAATACCGCCGCCGCGTTAGACATCAAATGTCCGGTGCTGATGATCGCCGGATCGCGCGATCAAATGACGCCGCTAAGCGCGGTGCAAGGCCTCATGCAGCGTATTCCGCAGGCGCGAATGGTCGTGCTCGAAGGCGCGGGACATGCGCTGATGGCCGAACAACCGGATGCGGTACTCGATGCGCTGATCGATTTTCTGTGAACGCACTGGGTCATTCAACTTCATCATCAGTTAAATCGGGATTGTCGAGCGCGGCGTGCCAGTAGCGGCGATATAGCGCGCGATAACGCTGAACCTTAATGGCCTCGCCGCTCATGTCGATCAGCAACGCGCCATCAAGATCGGTCCGGTATATGCGGGTACCCAGTGCCCGGTAACGGTCGAGCACATCATCCTTCGGGTGGCCGAAGCGATTGCGAAAGCCGGCGGCGATAAGCGCGATATCGGGGTTCACCTGCGCGAGGAATTCGGCCGACGATGAGGTGCGGCTGCCGTGGTGCGGCACCAGCAGAATCTGCGAGCGCAGTTTGTCGCGTACGCTCAGCAGCATTTCACGTTCGGATTTTTGCTCTACGTCCGCCGCCAGCAACACGCTCACGCCCGCGGCCGTAATTTTAAGAACGCAGCTGCGATCGTTGCCACGAAATTTTTCGCGGTCATAATTCTCGCGCGCGGGATGCAGCAACTCAAAATCCACGCCATCCCACCGCCAACTGCCGCCCGCCTCGCAACGCGTCGCCGACGCTGCTTGCGCAATGGCAGGATGATCGGCTGCCATCGAAGTCAACAGCCAGCGCGGCGACATCGCCTGCAGCACAGAATTGGCGCCGCCGCTGTGATCGTTGTCGGCATGCGTGACGATCATGCCGCTCAAGACCCGCACGCCGCTGGCGCGCAAAAACGGCACGATGATGCGATTGCCGCTGTCGATTTGAGGCCCGTAAGCGGGTCCCGCGTCGTAGAGCAAAGAATGATTACGCGTTTGCGCGACGACCGCGAGTCCCTGCCCCACGTCGAGCACGGTCAGCTTCAAATTGCCATCAGCCAGCGCTGCCGGTTCGACCAGGAACAACGGCAGCAGCCCGGCGATGCCGATCCAGCGCACGGGAAAGCCCCGCGGCAACAACATCCACAGAATCGCAATGACGGCAACGACGACAGTCCACGGCAGTGGCGCATGCTGCTGCCACACCGCGAGCGGGAGCGCACTCATCCACTCGAGCATTGCACCGCACATCGCCATCGCAAAGTGGGCAAGGTTCAGCACAAGGTCGAACGGCAACACAACACCGATCAACGTCAGCGGCACGACGATGAAACTTACGACCGGGATTGCGATCGCATTAGCGAACGGCGACACCACGGATATCTGCTGAAACATCGCGAGCAACAACGGAATCAAGCCGAGTGTGATCGCCCATTGAACGCGTGCCCACGCAGTAAACCAGTGTTCTTGTTCGATGCGGCCGGTCGTGACAAACATGATGACAGCGACCGCGGCGAACGATAGCCAGAATCCCGGCGCGAGTACCGCCCACGGGTCGATGACCAGCACCACGAAGAGCGCCGCACACAGCACGACCGGCGCCGAACTCGCGCGCCCGCTCCATAGCGCCACTGCGACCACGGCCAGCATGTATACGGTGCGCTGCGCCGGCACCGCGAATCCCGACAGCCATGCATAGGCGAGCGCCGTAATCAATCCCGCAACCGCCGCGGCCTTCAATGCGGGCAATCGCAACGTGAGACGCGCGCTGCGGCGCCATAAGCCATAAACGAGCGAAAACATAAGCCCCGAAATCATGGTTACATGCAGCCCCGATATGCTGACCAGGTGATTGACGCCGGTGCGCGTGAAGACCTGCCACTGTGCCTGGCTGATCGCCCGCTGATCACCGACGGCAAGTGCGGTCAAAACGCCCGAGTACGGCGCGTCGGCCAGCGCCGATTGAATGCGCGCTCGCACCGCCTCGCGTACGCGTTCGATCCAATACTGAGGATGCTGAACCAAAGCGGTAATACGGCGGTTATCGGGAATTAGACGCACATTGCCGGTCGCACGAATGTTGCGTTCAAGTAACCAGGCCTCGTAATCGAATCCGTGCGGATTAAGCGCGCCGTGCGGCCGCCGCAATCGAACCGTCAGTTGCCAACGCTCGCCTGCGCGCAGTGCGGGCTGCTGCGCGCGTTGTCCATCGCCCTCTGGATTGCCCCACCACGACAGCGCAATGTGCGCGGGTACCACGGCGTGAGGCGTCAGCACGCGCTCAACATCGAATTCGAAACGAACGCTGCGCTCATAGGGTTGCGGCATCGCGGCGATGACGCCGATCACCTCGATGTTTGCGCCTTCCCATTGAGCGGGCAGCTCGTCGGCCACGCGCGTTTGCGCGAGCCATGCCGCCCACAGCGCGCCGCAGGCGATACAGCATGCAGCAGCCGCGATGCGCCGCGCGACGCGCCATGCCTGTGAAGTTAAAGATAGCGCCGCGAGCACCGCGAACGCAGCGGGCGCTACGAGCCAATAACCGAGTGACACCGGTAATTGCGCCTGTTGCTGCAGCCACCACACACCGGCGGCAAAGCTCAATACGTACACGCGCATGAACGATTCCCCGGTTGTCGATGTCACTGGATATAACGCGCGACAAGCGCGAGCGAACTACAAATCTGGTTACAATAACCGCGACCCATGCCCCGCAAGTTTTTAAAAAAATATCTGCCCTCGCACGCTACGATCAGCGAGAACCGTTATGTCGCGCGTTTCGGCAGGCTGCTGACCCGGCACAACCTGTGGCATCTGCACCGCCGCTCCGTCGCAGGCGGAGTCGCGGTCGGCATGTTTGCAGGCCTGATTCCCGGCAGCAATCCCGTGCAGTTCACAGCGGCGGCATTGCTCGCGATCGGGTTCCACGTCAATCTGCCGATCGCGGTGATCGTCACGCTTTACTCCAATCCGTTGACGATCGTGCCGCTTTATTATCTCGCGTTCAAACTGGGACAAATCGTTTCGATGGACCACAGTGCGACGATGCCGGCGCTCGCGTTCAACCTTGAAGGCAAAGGCTTCAGCGAATGGCTGCCGACTGCGCTCGACTGGCTGATGTCGATCGGCAAGCCACTTTTGATCGGGCTGCCGCTGCTCGCCGTGCTGCTTGCTGCGATCAGTTATCCGCTCGTGCGGGTCGGCTGGCGTTGCTACACGGTCAAGGCATGGCACCGGCGCAAGAGCAAATCAACGAGAAATATCAGCAACCGATGACTGCACCCCGCTATTGGAAACAGGCGACGCGCGAACTTGCGGCGGCCGATCCCGTGCTGCGCGAATTGATCACGAGCGCCAAGGGTCTGCAGCTCCGCTCGCGCGGCGACGCGTTCAACACACTCGCGCGCTCGATCGTCGGTCAGCAAATTTCGGTGAAAGCCGCGCAAAGCGTGTGGAACCGCGTTATCGCGGCGGTTCCCGAAATGCATCCCGAAGCGCTGCGCTGCCACGACGCCGACGCACTGCGTGCGTGCGGCCTGTCGCGCGGCAAGGTGATTTACCTGCATGATCTGGCCCACCACTTCGCCGAGAACAAGCTCTCCGTCGACCGCTGGCACGCCATGACCAACGATGAATTAATCGCGGAGCTGACCCAGGTGCGCGGCATCGGGCGCTGGACCGCCGAGATGTTCCTGATTTTTTACCTGATGCGGCCCGACGTGCTGCCGCTCGACGACATCGGTCTGCAGAACGCGGTGAGCCGGCTTTACTACAAAGGTAAACCGCGGACCCGTCAGCAACTCATCAGATTTGCGAAACGCTGGGAGCCCTGGCGCTCGGTCGCCACGTGGTACATGTGGCGCAGCCTCGACCCGGTGCCAGTCGAGTACTAGCGGAGCAACGTTCATGACCGTTCATTCTCAACGGTTCAACCAACGGGACGATTTTTGTATGAGAATGGCATGGCTCTCCTCCCGAAAGAAAAAAAATGAAACTTTACGTTACACCCGGCTCCCCTTATGCGCGCATGGCGCGAATCGTCGTCATCGAAAAAGAACTCGGCAATCGGGTCGAAACAATTGTCGCCCAAACGCGGACCGCGGACAGCCCGTACTACAACATCAATCCGTCGGGCCGGGTGCCATACCTGATGCGGGACGACGGCATCGGCTATGAAGAATCAGCACTCATCTGCGCTTATCTGGATCATCTGGACAATCGACCCGCGTTCGATCTGCCAGTCGGTGCTGAACCCTGGGAAGGTTGGCGCATGGAAGCTCACGCACGAAGCTTGCTCGATGGATTGGCAGTATGGGGCCGCGAAATGGCAAGATCAAAAAATGAACAATCGCCCGCCACTATCGAACACGAACGTGCTCGCGGCGAGCGCATGACCCGCTACTGGGAATCAAAATCGGATCATCCGGTAATGCAGGGTGCATTGAACATGGCGCAGCTCACGCTCGCGTGTGCGCTGGGGCTAGAAGTCCGAAATTCAGATTTTGTCTGGCGGACTCGCAATCCGAAACTTGCGGCGTGGTACGACCGGATCGCGGAGCGCCCGTCGTTCAAGGCAACTGTGCCGCCACGCGCATAATCAGTTACTGTCCGCCCCTCGGCCGAAGTCTTACATTTCGGTGGAGACGACAACGTATCCGGAGCATTTGCGCATGACGCGGACGCTGCATCTACTCACTTTTGACGCCGAGCTCCTTGATGAGCTTGCCCCATTTGGCGATTTCCGTTTTGATATAAGCGGCGAACTGCTCGGGCGTATTGCTTGCAACGTCAGCGCCCTGGTCCGCGAACTTCGCTTTGATCTCGGGCAATGCAAGCACTTTCACGATCTCAGTGTGCAGCTTGCCGATAATCTCTTTCGAAACTGCCGCCGGCGTCAAAACGCCCCACCACGACACGACGTCGAAATCGGGATAACCGGATTCGGCCACCGTCGGTATGTCAGGCATCGAGGCCGAGCGCTTGAGACTCGTCACTGCAACCATGCGCAGCCTGCCGCCCTTCACGAAAGGCTGCGCCGAAATCGGCGACGTGAAATAAAGCTGCGCCTGCCCCGCGACGACGTCGGTCAGGGCCGGCGCCGCGCCTTTATAGGGAATGTGCACCATCTGGACATTGGCTACGCGATTGAATAATTCGCCCGCCAGATGACCTGCACTGCCGCTGCCCGACGACGCGTAATTGATCGACCCCGGCTTTGACTTCGCGAGTGTGACCAGATCTTTCACGGTGCGCACCGGCAATGACGGATGCACGACCAGCAGATTCGGCGTCGTTGCGACCAGCGTCACCGGCGCCAGATCTTTGACCGGATCGTAGGGCATCTTCATCAGGCTCACGTTGATGGTGAGATTGCTCGCCTGCCCCATGAGAATCGTGTAACCGTCGGGCGGCGCTTTGGCGACGTATTCGGCGCCAATATTGCCGGTCGCGCCGCCGCGATTTTCGATTACGATTTGCTGACCCAGACTTTCGCCCAGTTTCTGGCCAACAATGCGCGCGAGTATGTCGTTGGCGCCGCCGGGCGGATACGGCGAAACAAAGCGCACCGGTTTCACGGGATAAGTCTGGGCGTTGGCCATTGAAACAACGCTCACGCCTATCATAAAAAACACCATACGCATCATTGCTTTTCCACCGGTTCGAACATCGGCAAGGTGATCTCCCCGGAAAATTTTTGGAACACGACTTGCACCGGCATCGCGATGCGAACCGCGTCCGGTGCAATGCCGACGATGTTAGTCATCAGGTGCGGGCCCTCGGCCAATTTCACGGCGGCGATCACGTACGGCACCGCGGTCGAAAACGCGGGGCTCGGTGCGCGATAAATGACGGTGAACGAATAAACGGCGCCGTGGCCGCTCACCTGCGTCCATTTAAGAGCCGGCGAACTGCATTGCGGGCACAGCGTGCGCGGATAAAAATGATAATGGCCGCAATCATCGCAGCGCGGAATGACCAGCCGCTCTTCGCGCGCCGCCTGCCAATAAGGGCCGGTCGCAGCATCGGGCACCGGCAACGGGCGCTCGCTCGCAACTCTTGCAAATGCTTGCGCTGTCATGCCGCAACGCCTCCGAGTATCAACGTGCAGTGAATGCTGATGACACCGCCATTGCCGTGAACGAGTGCGAGCTTGGCATCTTGCACCTGGCGCTCGCCCGCTTCTCCGCGAAGCTGGCGCACTGCCTCGATGACGTGGAAGAAACCGCCGCCGAGTCCCGGATGCCCGGCTGACAACAAGCCGCCATGTGTCGTAACCGGCAACTCTCCGCCGATGCCAATGCGCCCGCCCGCAACAAATGCGCCTCCCTCCCCCTTCTTGCAGAAACCGAGGTCTTCCAGCTCGACGATCACGGTGATCGTAAAGCAGTCGTAAATTTGTGCGAAATCCATGTCGGCAGGGGTGAGTCCTGCGCTCTTGAACGCCGCTGCGCCTGCATCCACCGCACCGGTCGTCGTGAGTTCGGTGTCGCCGATATGACTGTGCCGGCAGCCGTAGCCCTGCCCTAGCAGGTGCACCGGCTTCATCTTCAAATCGCGCGCACGCTCAGTGCTCGTGACGATCGCCGCGGCGGCGCCATCGCTCACGATCGCGCAATCTAAAATATGCAGCGGCGACGCGATTTTTTTTGAATTTAAAACGTCGTTTATCGTAATCGGTTCGCGCTTGTGTGCGTTCGGATTCAGGCTGGCGTGATGCCGCAGTGTGACGGCGACTTCGGCCATCTGCTCGCGCGTCGTGCCGTATTCGTGCATATGACGCTGAGCGACAAGCGCATAGAGCGACGGCACGAGCGGCCCATACGGCACTTCGAACTGGGGATGCGCGCTGCCGCCCTCGGCCATGCTTTTGACGGCGGTGGCGCGGGTGGAATGCGACAACAAATTTTGGCCGGCGACGCATAACACGGTCGTGCATTGACCCGTGGCGATCGCCATCGCCGCCTGGTGAATCATGCCGCAGCCGGATGCGCCTGCGATGTCGACGGTCGACAGATACTTCGCGCGCACGCCGAGATGATGCGCAACCACGCCGCACGGCATATTCCAATGCTCGACCCGCACCGGCGTAGTCAGCAAGCCATCGATATCCGCCATCTTGAGACCGGCATCGGCGAGCGCAGCCTGCGCGGCGTCGGTTTGCAGTTGCAATGCCGAGCGATCGGTCACCCGGCCGACCCGGCTTTCGCCGATGCCGACGATGGCTGCTGTCGATTCTCGCATCATCAATCCGCGATTTTTACGCCGCGCAAAAGATCGCGCGAAATCACGATGCGCTGGATTTCAGAGGCGCCTTCGCCGACGCGGTAATGACGCACGTCGCGGTAGAAGCGCTCGACCGGAAAGCCGCGGATTACACCCATGCCGCCATGAATCTGTACCGCGCGATCGGCCACGCGCCCGACCATTTCGGACGCGAACAGTTTGCACATGCTGCCCGCCGAGCCGACGTTGTCGCCCTTTTCGAGACGGCGCAGCACGTCGTAGCACAGCGCGCGCGCCGCGGCGATATCGACCGCCGAGTCGGCCAGCATCCACTGAATCGCCTGGCGCTCGGCGAGCAGCTTGCCGAACGTGCGCCTGACTTTCGCATGCTCGGTCGATCGCTCGAGCAGAGACTCGGCCGCGCCGACGCACGAGCAGGAAACCGACATGCGCCCGTCGTTGAGTGAGCCCATCGCGACCTTGAAACCCGCGCCCACCTCACCGATGACTGCGTCGGCTGGAAGCTGGCAGTTCTCGAACGTGAGTTCAGCGAGCTTGATCGAGTCGGTTGCGATCGTGGTGTCGACGCGCGTAACCGAAAAACCGGGTGTGCCGCGGTCGAGCAAAAAGGCGGTGATGCCGCCGCGCGCGCGCTTGTCAGGATCGGTCACCGCCATCACCATAATCACATCCGCGACATGCCCGCCGCTGATGTAGTGTTTGCGTCCGTTGAGTATCCAGCCCTTGGCGTTTTTTTCAGCGCGCGTGCGCATGCCGGCGGCGTCCGAACCGGCCTCCGGCTCGGTCAGCGCGAACGCTGATTTCAGCTTGCCTGCCGCGAATCCGCGTAAATACTTTTCCTTCTGTGCGGCAGTTCCATGGCGTGTAATTGCCATCGGCGTCATGCCGCTCGAATAGTTGGCGGCGATCGTGAACGCGCGGTGCAAGCGGCTGAATTCTTCGAGCGCGATGCAATACTGAAAAAGACTGAGGCCGCCGCCGCCATACTCGGCCGGCAGGCGCATGCCGCAATAACCGTTCTTCTGCATGAGCTCGATCAGCCCGGCGGGAATTTCGCCGGTGCGGTCGATCTCTTCAGCCCATGGCCCCAGTTCGCGTTCGGTGAAGCGCCGCACCGCATCGCGCATGGCGCGAAGTTCGTCGCTTAATTCGATATCCAATGCGGTCGTTTCCATTACAGCGTTCCTTATCGATATTTTCTAAATAAGCGACAGCGCATTTTGCTCGACGCTCCCCTCGCCCTCGGGGAGAGGGGTTGGCGTCGGGGGTGATGGTGAGCGAATCGGGCGATGTAATGATTTATGAAGCTCGATAATTCGCGTTTTTAACCATGTTCGATATCACCCGTGTGCGCGTTTAACAATCAACGCATCAACGACGCGCGCGCCATTGCCGGTCGCGTACAGCAGCAGCGGATTAATGTCGAGCTCCGCGATTTGATCTGCGCAATCATGACCGAGCCATGAGAGGCGCGCGATCAGATCGCACAACGCATCGATATCGCGCGCGGCCGCGCCACGCACGCCTTCGAGCATTTTATAGCCACGCAGCTCGCGTAACATTGCATGCGCCTGCTGCTTATCAAGCGGCGCGACGCGGTAGGCAACATCATGCAGCACTTCGATGTGTATACCGCCAAGTCCTGCCACGACTACGGGACCGAAGACCGGATCGACTACAAGTCCGAGCATGAACTCGAGCCCGGGCGGCGCCATTTGCTGAACCAGCACGCCATCGAGCCTGGCGCCTTGCTTATACTTGGCCGCGGCGGCCATCACTTCGTCGTAGGCGCTGCGCACTGCGGTATCACCGCTCACATGCAATCGTATGGCGCCCGCTTCAGTCTTGTGCGATATATCCGCTGACTCAATCTTGAGCGCAACCTCGCCGCCGAGTTCACCAGCGATGCGTGCGGCTTCGGCTGCGCTACCCGCGAGTGCTTCGCGTGTAACCGGAAAGCCATAGGCGGCGAGCACGGTTTTACTGTCGCGTTCCGTTAAGGTGCCGGCCGCCGCAGCAAGTTGCGCGCGTGCCGCATCGACGTCGATGTCAGCCGGTCGCGCCGACGCAGCAGCACGTGGCTGGCGCAAAAATTCTCCATAGTTCATCGCCGCCCGCACCGCTTTCAGACAACTTAACGTATTGCGGTAAACCGGCACGCCTTCAAGCGCGAGGCTTTTCGCCGTGAACGCCGGATCGTCATTGCAGGCGCCGGTCCACAGAATCGCCACCGGTTTTGCCGTGAGCTTGGCTGCTGCGGCCGCCTGGTGCACGTCGCTCGCGACCGACAAGGTAAAAATCGGGATTATCACGTCGACGTTGTCATCGGCAGCGATCGCTTCAATGCACCGCTTGAACATATCCGGGTCGCCGATCGCCGCGTTGGTGACGTCCGTGGGGTTGGCCGTTGTGCCGTGCTTCGGCAGAACTTCCGCGAGCTTTGCCTGGGTGTTATCGCCATACGCGGGAAAGCTCATGCCGAGACTCGCACCGAGATCGACGAGCAGCACACCGTTGCCGCCCGAAATCGTCGTGGCCGCCACACGACTGCCGCGCGGCCACCTGCGCGTGCGCAACAGCATCGCCGTTTCGTACAGCTCATTGCAGTCGTCCACACGGATGATGCCGCACTGGCGCAGCGCCGCATCGCAGACTTCATCCGCGCCGGCCATCGCGCCGGTATGCGATGCAGCGGCTTGGCTGCCGGCTGCCGTGCGGCCGAGCTTCACCATGACTATGGGTTTTTCCCGCTCGGCTGCGCGCCGCGCTACTTTTAACAACCGCGCGCCATCCGGAATATTTTCAGCGAGTACCATTATCACGTCGGTGCCCGCATCGGCGATCATGAATTCGATGAAGTCGAGAATATTCAGATCGGCGGAGTTGCCGCAGCTCACTTCATAACTGATGCCCACGCCGGCTTCCTGTGCACGCCACATCACGTTGACCTGGCCGGCGCCGCCGCTCTGCGCAACGACGCCGACATTGCCGGCCGGCTGCCGCGTCGCCACCGTCGCCGAGGTCGTCATCGCGAATCCATCGATAAAATTAACCATGCCGTTGCAGTTCGGGCCCATGATGCGCATGCTGGTCTTGCGCGCGAACGCGGCGATCGCGGCCTGCATAGCGCGCCCCTCCGCCGTGCCGGTCTCGGCGAACCCGCCTGTATAGATCGTCGCGAAGCGCGCACCGCGTGCTGCACAATCGTCGAGTATCCCCATCACGCGTTGCGCCGGCACCACGATACCGACGTGATCGGGTGCGGCGGGCAGATCGCGCACAGTCGGATAACTCTTAAGGCCGCGCACTTCCTTAAAACGCGGGTTGACCGGAAAGACTTTGCCCTGATAGCCGAAATTCATCATGCGCATCAATACGCGACCGGCGAAACGCGTGAGATCGTCAGTCGCACCGACCAGGGCTACGCTGGCGGGCGAAAAAAATGGCTTGAGATCGAGTGTTGACTGACTCACTGCGGAAACTCCTGAATGTTTGCTGCCGACCTAGCGCGCAAGGCCGACGTCGATCAGCACATTTTTAAATTCGTCATACTGGGCCTTGAGCAATTTGCGGGTGTCGGCGCTCTTGAGGAAATGGCTTTCCCAGTAATTGGTGTCGATTTCTTTTTTCCAGTCATCCGTGTCGACCACGGCGGCCAACACGTTTTCCCAGTACGCGATCTGGCCGGCGCTCATCCCTTTCGGCCCGATCACGCCGCGGGCGCTCGAGAACACGCTGTCCGACCCCTGCTCCTTCCACGTCGGCACCGTTGCAAAAGCGCCGCCAAGACGCGCGGGTGATGACACGGCAATGACGCGCAATCTGCCCGCCGACACATGCGGCGCGGCACCGGACACCGGTATCGCAGCGACATCGACGTGTCCTCCCATTACGTTCGTCAGCGATTGCACGCCCGAATTAAATACCACAAATTTCAGTTTCTTGACGTCTACACCGGCGCGTTTGAGCGCAACCATCGTCGCAATATGATTGGAGCCGCCGAGACTCGCCGCGACGGCAAAGCTCACGGAGCTCGTGTCCGCTTTCAATTTTGTGATCACATCCCGGCCGCTGCGCAAGGGACTGTCCGCTTTGACGACAAACGCGACGTACTCATTGAAAAGTTGCGCAATGGGAGTGACATCGGTGTAGGTGATTGGACTGGCGCCGAGAATGTGCTCGATCAGAAGAT
>JANXRI010000210.1 GCA_025353085.1 Betaproteobacteria bacterium | reverse complement strand
CCCGCGTTCGCATTGCGCTCGTTGCGCGAATACTGGCTCATGCCGTTGGTGACGATGCGTTCGGGTTCCGAAGCGGCGGCGACCACCGTGCCGCCCGGGCACATGCAAAAGCTGTAAACGGAACGGCCGTTGCGGCAATGGTGCACGAGCTTATAATCCGCCGCGCCCAGCAGTGGCGAGCCGGCAAATTTTCCATAGCGCGCGCGATCGATAACCGATTGCGGATGCTCAATCCGAAGGCCGATCGAAAAAGACTTTGGCTCGATATGTATACCGCGCGCATGGAGCATCTCGAAAGTATCGCGCGCACTATGCCCGACCGCGAGCACAACATGGCGGGCTGCGATGTTTTCGCCGTTCGCCAGCGTGACACCCCGGACGTTGCCGTTTTCCACGACTACGTCCGTAACCTTGCATCCAAAGCGAATTTCGCCGCCGAGCGCATGAATCGAATCGCGCATGTTTTCAACCACGCCAACCAAACGAAACGTGCCGATATGCGGTTTGCTGACGTAGAGAATTTCGGCGGGCGCGCCGGCCTTTACAAATTCACTGAGAACTTTGCGGCCCAAAAAGCGCGCGTCTTTGATCTGGCTATACAACTTGCCGTCGGAAAAGGTACCCGCGCCACCTTCGCCGAACTGCACGTTCGACTCGGGATTGAGCACCGAATTTCGCCATAAGCCGAAAGTATCCTTGGTGCGTTCACGGACCGCTTTGCCGCGTTCCAGAATGAGAGGCCGAAATCCCATCTGGGCAAGCAGCAATCCGGCGAAGAGTCCACAGGGACCGGTGCCGATAACGACGGGACGCGCGGTGTAACCAGGCGGCGCTTGCGCAACAAACCGGTAACTCGTGTCGGGTGTCGACGTTACATGCCGCTGACCCGTCAATCGCGCGACTAGTGCCTGCTCGTCGCCGACTTCCACATCAAGCGTGTAGATGTGCAGGATGGCGGACCGCCGGCGAGCATCGACGCTCCGCTTAAAAATCGTATACCCGACAAGCTCATTTTCGTCGATGCCGAGACGCTCGAGAATGCTCGCGACAAGCGCTGACATGGCATGATCGAGCGGCAACTTGATTTCGGTGAGTCTCAGCATGTCAATTTGGTCTGCGCCAGACGGATGAGGTTTGCTGCAATAACGAATCGTCCGCTAAAGCAGCGCAACGCTTAAACCGATGTAACACCGGTCTAATCCCGCCGGATTACCGGACTTTGAGGACTCGCTGCTTCTCGCGCTGCCAATCACGCTCTTTTTCAGCCTGCCGCTTGTCGTGCTGTTTCTTGCCTTTGGCGAGGCCGATCGACAACTTTATTTTGCCACGCTTGAAATGCATATCGAGCGGCAACATCGTGTATCCCGCGCGATCGACGCTGCCGATCAGGCGGTTGATTTCCTCTTTGTGCAGCAGCAGCTTTCTGGTTCTGACCGGATCGGGCTGAAAATGAGTCGACACCGTCGACAGCGGACTGATGTGGCAGCCGATCAGAAAAATTTCACCGTTGCGCACGATGACGTAAGCTTCTTTGAGTTGCAGGCGGCCGGCGCGGATCGATTTCACTTCCCAGCCTTCCAGTTCGATGCCCGCTTCGAACTGCTGCTCCACGAAGTAATCGTGAAAGGCCTTTTTATTTTGTGCGATGCTCATGTCGGGGTATAGTGACCGTCAGTTTGAATTGTAGCAGCAACCATCCGGCGCCCGCCGGCCTTCCATCTCCCCGCTTCGACTGATTATGGCGCACGTCATAAAAACGGTGCTCGTTGCGCACCCGGCGCTGCGCATGTTCGAGCTCGTCGATGCAGTTGAAAAATACCCCGAATTTCTGCCGTGGTGCGGCGGCAGCGAATGCAATTTCCGCGATGCCAACATTACTCGCGCGACCTTGCATATCAACTATCGCGGCATCCGCCAAAGCTTCAGCACCGAGAATCTGAAAACGCCACCAGCGCTGATGCAGATCCGGTTGATCGAAGGGCCGTTTAAAACGTTCGAGGGCAGTTGGCGCTTTACCGACCTCGCCGACAAGGGATGCAAGGTCGAACTGAGTCTGCATTATGAGTTCTCAAACCGCTTGCTCGAAAAACTGATCGGGCCGGTCTTTGGTTACATCGCGAACAGCATGGTCGATGCGTTCGTCAAACGGGCAAACAGCATTTATGTCTGAAGCGGCAGGGCAGATGATCGAAGTAGAGATCGTTTACGCATTGCCGCATGAGCAAGCGCGGCAGAAGCTGCGCGTTCCCATCGGGGCGACGATCGCACAGGCGATCGGGCAAGCGGGCATCGCGCAGCGCTATACCGGGCTTGCCGCGCGCATTGAAAGTGTTGGAGTATTCGGCCGGCGCGCAGATCTTTCTACGGTGCTGCGCGAATTCGATCGCATCGAAATTTACCGGCCGCTCATGGCGGATCCCAAGGAGTCACGGCGCACCCGTGCGCAAAGTGCCGCAAAATCGCCGCGCTGACGCCGCCCCGCGGCGCCGTTGTTATTTCTTGTTACACCATTGGTCGACCGACTTTTGCGCGCCGGCAATTTCATTCGGCCGATCTTTGTCATCGAGCACAATGCGTTCACCCGTTTTAGGATCGGTGCGTGATATACGCTGGCCGTCCTGTAATGCGCGAAGCTGACCGCGCGCGTCGAGGCAACTGCGTTCCGCTTCCCTGGTGTCCGCTTTTTCCTTGTCGCCCTTTTTTTCCGCTTCCTGACGTTCGAGTGCGCGTTTTTTAAAGTCCGCATCGCGCTCGGCCAGCGACTTCGGTGGCGCGGTTGTAGTCGAACCGGTGGCAGGGCCGGGACCTGTGCCGCCTTTGGTCAGTTTATTTTCCTTGACGGTTCCCGGCGGGCAGAACTGCGCGATCGTCCTGGCGCCTTTCGCATCAACGCATTCCATCACCTGGCCGGCGGCAGCACCCGCCACCAGCAACAGCGCACAGCTCATCAGCATTTGTCTCATTGGATAGTCCTTAGTGTTGCGGCGCGCAGGTCTGTTCGTCCGCGCGTCGCGTAGCTGGATCAAGCTAACGATTTTGCCGTTGCCCGTCAATCGTTCGCCCTATTCAAACCGGGTGGACGCTCAAGCAGGGGATGACGATGCGCGCTGCAGCGGCGTCACGCTCGTCCCCGCGCAGACGGCTGCCAGGATTCTCTGCACCTCGCCGAAGTCGGCGGGCTTGACCAGGTGGTGATCGAACCCGGCGTCCCGCGAAGACTGCCGGTCGGCCTCTTGCCCGTACCCGGTCATCGCGATCAGCGCGATGTTCTTGAGCGTGGCGTGCTCGCGAATACGCGTCGCTACCTCATAACCGCTCAGTCCCGGCAAGCCGATGTCCAGCAGCATCACGTCTGGCTGCACTGCAAGGGCCGCTTTCAGTGCGCTCGGCCCGTCGTAGGCCACGTGCGCATCGTGCCCGGACATTTTAAGCAGCATCGCCAGACTCTGCGCTGCGTCCACGTTGTCATCCACCACCAGCACCCGACAGCATTTTTCGGACGGCTGGATCGTCTCGACCGGCACCGGCAGCGCGGGCGGCACGGCAGTCAGCATGACCGGCAGACGCACGACGAACTCGCTGCCTTGCCCGAGGACGCTGTAAACATCGACGGTCCCGCCGTGCAGATCTACCAGCCGTTGTACGATGCACAGGCCGATACCCAACCCGCCTTGCGAGCGATCAAGCGAGCGTTCCGCCTGCGTGAACAGGTCAAAGATGTGAGGCAGGAGTTCGGGCGCGATGCCGAGGCCGGTATCGCGCACCCGCAGCACCGCCGAGTCGCCCTCCTGCTCGATGGTCAGCCAGATGTGGCCGCCTTCCTCGGTGTATTTGGCGGCGTTGG
>JANXRI010000194.1 GCA_025353085.1 Betaproteobacteria bacterium | reverse complement strand
TTACAGCGATCAATTCCTGGATGGCCGGCTCGTCTTCAACTACCAGAATATTGGTGCTCATGGCAACGACCGGATCAACCGCGCGCCTCGCGTTCGAGCTCTTCGACCGTGGTATGGCGCACGTCGGTGCCTTTGACGATGTAAATGACCTGCTCGGCCATGTTTTTTGAATGGTCGCCGATACGTTCGATTGCCTTGGCAATCCACAGGATTTCGAGCGATTGCGAAATCGTGCGCGGGTCCTCCATCATGAACGTGATCAACTGGCGCACGATCGCGCTGAACTCTTCATCGATGGCGAAATCTTCGCGCACAATCGACGCTGCCGCAATCGGGTCAAGCCGCGCGAGCGCGTCGAGCGCTTTACGCAGCATACCCAGGGCGATATCGCCGACATGTTTGACGGCAGCGACCGGCGCGCTTGGCATGCGCGCGCGCTCGTAACTCTGCTTACCCATGCGCGCAATCTTGGCTGCCTCATCGCCGATGCGCTCAAGATCAGTGACGATTTTGATTACGGCAAGCACCAGCCGCAAATCGCCGGCGGCCGGTTGCCGGCGCGCGATCAACTGGCTGCAGTCGGTGTCGATGCTGACCTCGAGTCCATTGACACGGTGATCTTCCAGGATCACCGCGTGCAGCGCCTGCAGGTCGCCCGAGGTGAGCGCGGTGATCGCCGCAAGAATTTGCGCTTCGACGAGCCCGCCCATCTCGAGCACCCGCGAACGCAGCGTTTCGAGTTCAATGTCGTACTGTTTCGATGAATGATCGCTCATGAAAGTAGCTCCTGGGACGGCATCAGCCAAACCGTCCGGTTATGTAATCTTCGGTTTCCCGGCGCTGAGGCTTAATGAACAAACGGTCGGTCGCACCGTATTCGATCAACTCGCCCAAATACATATAGGCGGTGTAATCCGACACCCGCGCAGCCTGCTGCATATTGTGGGTGACGATCACTACGGTGTAATCGGCTTTGAGCTCGTCGATCAGTTCTTCGATGCGTGACGTTGAAATCGGATCGAGTGCCGAGCACGGCTCGTCGAGCAGCAGCACTTCAGGCTTGATGGCGATGCCGCGCGCAATGCACAGGCGCTGCTGCTGTCCGCCCGACAGGCTGGTGCCGCTCTGATGCAGCTTGTCTTTGACTTCTTTCCATAGCGCGGCCTTGGTCAATGCCCATTCGATGCGCTCGTCCATCTCGCCGCGTGAAAGCTTCTCATAGAGACGTGCACCAAACGCGATGTTGTCGTAGATCGACATCGGGAACGGCGTCGGCTTTTGGAAGACCATGCCGACTTTGGCGCGCAACAGTGTGATGTCCTGGCTTTTCGCAAGAATATCAGTGCCATCAAGCCGGATTTCTCCTTCAGCACGCTGGTCCGGGTACAATTCATAAAGCCGGTTAAGGGTGCGCAGCAAAGTCGACTTGCCGCAGCCCGACGGCCCAATGAACGCGGTGACTTTATTCGCCGGAATGTCGAGCGACACTTTCTTGATGGCCTGGTACTGGCCATAGTAGAAGTCGAGCGCTTTTATTTTCAGCTTGGGGTTATCGAACTGCGGTTGGTCATTCATGGCATCGGATCCGGTTCATCGACTCAAAGCGCCTAACGGCGAAACAATACACGCGCGACGATATTGAGCGCCAGCACGCCGAGCGTGATCAGGATGGCGCCGCCCCAGGCGAGCCGGTGCCAATCCGGATACGGACTCATCGCGAACTGAAAAATGACCACTGGCAGGTTGGCCATCGGCTGATTCATGTTCAAAGACCAGAACTGATTGTTTAAGGCGGTGAACAGCAACGGCGCGGTTTCGCCGCTGATACGAGCGACCGCCAGCAAAATGCCCGTGACGATGCCGGCCCGCGCTGCGCGATACGACACGAACACGATCATCTTCCAGGCCGGCGCGCCGAGTGCGACCGCAGCTTCGCGCAGACTGTCAGGCACCAGCTTCAACATGTCATCGGTTGTGCGCACCACCACCGGAATTACGATCAGCGACAGCGCCAGCGCGCCGCCCCAGCCGGCAAAATGCCTGACCTGAGCGACATAAACCGAGTAGATGAAAAGCCCGATCACGATCGACGGCGCGGACAGCAGAATGTCATTGATGAATCGCGTGGCCGGCGCGAGCCAGCCGCGGCGGCCGAACTCGGCAAGATAGGTTCCGGCGAGAATGCCGATCGGCGTTCCAATCAGGGTAGCGGTCGCCGCCATCAACACGCTGCCGACGATCGCATTGAGCAAGCCGCCGGCGCTGCCCGGCGGCGGCGTCATTTGCGAGAACAGCGAAAACGTCAAAGCGCCGAAACCTTCATACAGCAGCGTGATCAATATCCACGCGAGCCAGAAAAGCCCGAACGCCATCGCGAGCCCCGAGATAAAAAGCATGAGCGCATTGACCCGGCGCCGGCGGCGATAAATCTTATTAGGAGGAGGTAGCGTGCTCATGATGGGCGTTATGTCTTCGCGCCTTCGCGCTTGGAGAGCTGCAGCAGCATAAGCTTGGACAGTGCGAGCACAATGGTCGTGATCAAAAACAGGATTAACCCCAGTTCAATCAAAGCGGCCGAATGCAGATCGCCGACCGCCTCCGTAAACTCGTTCGCAAGCGCGGAGGCGATACTGTTGCCGGGTGCGAGCAGCGAAGTGCTCAACCGATGGGCATTGCCAATCACAAAGGTGACGGCCATGGTTTCGCCCAGTGCGCGGCCGAGCCCGAGCATCACGCCGCCGACGACGCCAATCTTTGTATACGGCAGGACGACGTGCCACACGACTTCCCAGGTTGTCGCGCCCAGGCCGTAAGCGGACTCTTTAAGCATCGGCGGCACCAACTCGAACACGTCACGCATGACGGCCGTGATGAATGGAATCACCATCACCGCGAGAATGATTCCGGCGGTCAGCATGCCAATGCCCATCGCCGGCCCCTTAAATAGCGGCCCCAGGATGGGCAAAGGGCCGAACAACTGAATCAAGCCGGGTTGCACGTACATGGCGAACAAAGGCGCGAACACAAACAAGCCCCACATGCCGTAGATGATGCTCGGAATCGCGGCGAGCATTTCGATCGCGGTACCGAGCGGGCGCTTGAGCCAGGTCGGCGCCAGCTCCGTCAGAAACAGCGCAATGCCGAAGCTCACGGGAATGCCGATGATCATCGCGATCGCCGAGCTGACGATGGTGCCGTAGATCGGTATCAGTGCGCCGAATTCCTCGGTTACCGGATCCCATTCGGGATCGAACAGGAAATTGAAGCCATACTTTGAGAGCGCGATCTGGCTGTGAATCAACAGCGAAACGAGAATCGCCGCCAATATCGAGAAAACGAAAAACGCAAAAAATCGCGTCAGGTTTTTAAAAAACGCATCCATCCAGACAAGCCTCTGCCCCGGCGGGGTTCGCTGATTATAGGCAGAAGCGGCGGCAGCCTCCGACGCCGGGGCAGGCACTGCAAGATTGGAGGCTGACATCGTTGGGTTCAAAGCGCCGAACTTAAAGCCGTTCGTGCATCGGTCAAATCGCATTCCTTAATACGCGATTGGTTTACCTGAGCCATCCTGGATTTTTTTCCATTCGGCCTTCACCAGTTTTACGACACCGTCCGGCATTGGCACGTAATCCAGATCGAGCGCGAGCTTGTCGCCGGATTCGTACGCCCAGTCGAAAAACTTAAGCGCTATCACCGCGTTCTCGGGTTTGTCCTGTTTTTTGTGCATCAGGATAAAAGTGGCGCCCGTGATCGGCCAGCTCTCCTTGCCGGGTTGCTCGGTCAGCAACAGGTAGAATCCGGGCGCCTTGTCCCACTGCGCGTTGGCGGCGGCGGCACGAAATGATTTGTCGTTGGGCGCGACGAAGTTGCCCTCCTTGTTCTGCAGCAATGCGTAAGACATTTTATTTTGCAGCGCGTAAGCGTACTCGACGTAGCCGATTGAACCGGGCAGGCGCTGCACATAAGCGGCGACACCCTCGTTGCCTTTGCCCGCGACGCCGGCCGGCCATTTAACCGAAGTGTTATTGCCGGCCTTCTGTTTCCACTCGGCGCTGACCTTGGCTAGATAGTTGGTGAAAATAAACGTCGTACCGGAACCGTCGGAGCGCGCGACGACGGTAATGTCCTGGTCGGGCAGCTTCACGCCTTTATTGAGCGCAGCAATGGCGGGCGCATTCCAGCGGGTGATTTTGCCAAGATAAATGTCCGCAAGCAGCGCGCCGCTCAGTTGCAGTCCACCGGGCTTGATGCCATCGAGGTTGAATACCGGCACGACGCCGCCCATGACCATCGGGAATTGCACGAGGCCATCTTTCTCCAGTTGCGCCGGCTCGAGCGGCGCGTCGGACGCGCCGAAATCGACGGTCTTGGCGAGAATCTGCTTGATTCCACCACCGGAACCGATCGATTGATAGTTAAGGCCGACGCCGGTTTTAGCGCGGTACGCTTCCGCCCACTTGGCATAAATCGGATAAGGGAACGTTGCGCCAGCGCCTGTGATTTCGGCGGCAACCGCCGCCGTGCCAGCGGTCAAAGCCAACGCGAGAGCGGCCGATGCAATAAATCGTTTACTAGATTCGGGTTTCAAGATGAGATCTCCAGTTCAAGACAAGAACGCAGGCAGGAACCTGCGGGATGCGCGCATCTTAAGGGCCGATTGTTACAGCTTCATGACACGCGGCGCCTCCTCTGGAGAGAACGTGGCAGGGGGGTGTGCGTTCCCGCCAGTGAAAACGAACCGGGGCTACGCCTTCACGCGGCTGGCGAACTTCTTTTTGAATTTTGCGACTTTGGGTGCGACGATGGCCTGGCAGTGTTGCGGGAAAATTCCTGACACAGGGCTGATATTATGCGACATGCAAGGAAACTCCGACTACGGCGACTACATTTGTACTAGCAACGCCGCTGGCGGACGCCCGCGAATTTGAGGAGTTAAAATTTATGCCGACCGTTTTT
>JANXRI010000189.1 GCA_025353085.1 Betaproteobacteria bacterium | reverse complement strand
GTAATAGCGAAACTCCTCCCCCTTCAAGGGGGAGGCAGGGAGGGGGATGGGGGAATGGCGCCCAAATGTCACCCCATCCCCACCCTGGCCCTCCCCTTGAAGGGGAGGGAATGTCTCGTTAATTGCGAAGCACCACACTAGGTTGATTAACTTGCTCATGCGTTCGCGCTCGCGCCGCATGAATTCGACGGTCTCCGCGGGCGTCGTACCCATCGGATCGGCGCCCTGCCCCGCGAGCTTTTCCTTGATGTCGGGCGTAAACAGGATGCGGTGGGTTTCGGCCTGCAATTTCGCCACGATGTCGGGTGGCGTTTTACCGGGCGCGAGGATGCCCTGCCATGAGCCGGTGACAAAATCAGGCACGCCCGATTCGGCGAAGGTCGGCGCTTCGGGTAGCGCCGCGTTGCGCTTCGCGCTGGTGATCGCGATCAATTTCAATTTGCCGCTCTTCACATATGGCAAAGTAGCGAGCATGCCGTTGAACAGCACGTCGGCCTGGCCGGATGCGACGTCGAGCACTGCCTGCGCGCCGCCCTTGCCCGGTATGTAGGTCCAGTCGATGCCATAGCGCGCTGCCAGCATGATGCCCGCCCAGTGCGGCGCAGTCGTTTGCCCGGCGGTCGCGAAATTTAGTTTGCCTGGTTGCGCTTTGGCAAGTGCGATGACCGCCTTGACGTTGGTTGCCGGCACGCTCGGATGCACGCAAAACAAATGGGGCGAGTACGACACGATGGTCACCGGCGCGTAATCGCGCTGCAAATCGATTGCCGCCTTGCCGTGCATTAGCACGGTGGTGGTCGTGCTGCCGAAATCGGCCATCAGCAAGGTGTAACCGTCGGCAGGCGCCTTGACCAATAATTCATTGCCGATTAAACCGCTGGCGCCGGGCCGGTTGTCGACGATGATCTGCTGGCCCCAGCTATCGGTGAGCTTGGCGCCGATCACGCGCGCGAGAATATCCGAGGTGCCACCGGCGACGTTTGCGATGATCATGCGTATCGGTTTGACGGGATAAGCCACGTCGGCAGCAGTGGCAGTACCAACGCACAGCGCGGTCGCAATCGCCAGAACGCCCTGGCGGTGCGCGATGAGCCGCGCTTTCAATCCGGCCTGCGCATTGATCGTGCCGCCGTCGTCATGAAGCGCGGCTGTTTTGGCGACGCTACGCGTACTTGCCGGTCAATTGCGGCGTGGTGCCCTCAAGACTTTTTTGCTCGCGTTCCAGCCGCGTTTCGCGCGCCCACGTGCGCTTCAAGTCGTCGCGCACTTTGACCGTAAGGCGGCCCAGTCCTTCGGTTTCGAGTTCAACTTTGTCGCCGTCCATGAACGCGGAAAGCCCGCGATGGTTGGTGCCGGTCGCGAGTATGTCGCCCGGCTCGAGATCGTGAATCGCGGTGATCCACTCGATGCAGCGCGGAATTTTATGCGCCATATCGCTCGTGTTGTAATTCTGCTTGAGCTGGCCGTTCACCCACAGTTTTACCTGCAGCTTGAGCGGATCCTTAATTTCATCCGCCGTCACCAAATAAGGGCCGAGCGGCGCGAATGTCGCCCGCGACTTCATTTGATAAAAGGTATTGCCGGGCGGCACCACGCCGCGCGCGGAACCATCGATAAAATTGACGTAGCCGAAAATGTAATCCATCGCTTTAGCCGCCGGCACGTTGCTGGCGGGCTTGCCGATGACGAGCGCCATTTCCGCCTCGCCCTCGAAGATCGTCGCGGCGAGATCCGGCAGCACCATGGTGTCGCCATGACCGATGATGCAGCCGGGCGATTTATGAAATGCGTTGATGGGCGCCGGCGCCTTGCGCGTGCCGTCCTCCATATAGTTGACGGCCATGCAATCGACGTTGACCGGCTTGGGCAGCGGCGGCCGAATTTTCACCTGCGACACCGGCAGTCCTTTGCCCGATGCAGCGGCCTTTTCCATGGGGCCGCGAAATTCATCGAAGCGCGCGATCAGACCATTCATCAGGTCGCCCGGACCGGTGTGCGGAATTTTCTGCACGACCGAAGTCACGTCGACGACGGAGTCGCCCTTCAACACGCCCAAACGGAAATCATTGAAGTAAAGTATTTTCATATCAGCCCCTCGCCAGACGCGTTAACGATACAGGTTAAAAAAGGTGTCGGATCGTCCCGGCGTTCGGGACCGTGCGGCCTCTGCCATGGGCCGTCGCTTTTTTTGTTCGAACGGCCATCTTAGTTGAAGCCGCCGCGAGCGGCAAACCCTCCCGTGCGCGATTATCCGGGCGTATCATGCAATCGCCATACGGCCATTGGCATCGCGAAAATAAAACAAACGTGAGGAGCACACCCGTGAAACACCACCCGATATCGCTGCGGCGCAGACATTTGATGATTGCAGGCCTCGTGGGAATTGCGGCACCCGCGGGCGTGTTTGCCGCGCAGCGCGGCAGCCTGCCGGCAGCGGCCTTAACGTCTACAAGCGCGTCTGCAAGCGCCCACGCCGGCAACGCAACGCTGGTTTTGTCCGGACGCATTCTGGGGTCCGATCATCGACCGGTTAGCGGCGCCGCCATTGAAATATTGGCAGCGGACATCGGGGCGCGTGCAGGCACGACCACCGACGCCGACGGGCGCTTTGTATTCACGACGACCGCGTGCAGCGTGCAAGATGGCTGCCCGCGATCAATCGGCTACCGCATAAGTCACCCGGCCCATCGCACGCTGGAGACCGTTCTAGATCTCGCGCGAGCGCGATTCCAGCGTGACGAGGCAGGCGTTTGGCGCGCTGCGGTCGGGCTCCACCTTGCGTGAATGGCTGGCGCAGCGACGAAAGATAAGCGCGTAACTGGCTTTATCTGGCCGGCGGCGCAACCGTGAGTCCGCGGATCTTGTGCTTGTCGATGGCGCGCGCGATGAACCCCGACGCCTTTGCGTCCTCGATAAACTCGGCAAGATAGCGCGCGCCGGCGTCGTGGCCGCGCGGCGTGCCGGCTGCCTGCTGCACTGCTGTAAAGCGCCCCGGCAGGATGCGCGAGCCCGGGAGCTTTTCGTGATCCATCTCGAGTTGCGAGGTCAAACCGGCAAGCGCGTCCATTTTCTCGGCGACAAACTCTTTGAATGTGGCTTCAGCGCCCGCAGTGCGAAAAAGTGTCGCATGCTTGAGCGTACGCGTGAGATACAGGTCATAGGCTGCCTTGCCAGTGACCGAAATGCGCACACCGGGCCGGTCAACCTCGTCAATGGTTTTAAGCGGCGAGCCGGGCGGCACGAGATAGGTCGCCTCAATTTCGACATAGGCGGTCGTGAAAGTGATCTCGTTCGCGCGCTTGGGTTCGATCGCGAGAAATCCCAGCTGCCATTCGCCGCTGCCCGCCGCTTCAGCGAGCGCCCCGGCGGATTCGTAAGACACAATTTTGACCGGCACGCCCAAGCGCCTGCCGAGCTCGTGCGCAAGATCGAGCGCCACGCCGCTCGGCGCGCGCGTGACGGGATCGCGCGCAGTCAACAAAATATTCGCGAAATTGATGCCTACCTGCAAGGTGCCTGTAGGCGCGAGATCCGCGCGGGCTGCCGCTATAGTCTCACTCATGACGACCTGCGCCATGGTCGAATGCCAACTGCCTGTTGCGTGCGCGCGGTGAGATTCTTGCGTTGCTTTGCATGACGGCCTCGCTCCATTGACTGAAGTAGTTGAAGCCGCCACTGTAACCCATCCGGCTACTGGCGGCATAAAGCGCGCGCTTCGCGCCGCGCTGGATTCGACTGTCGGCATCGCGTACGATGTGTCAACATTATCAGGATGGGATCAAGCGATGAAACTCACGCTTTACTACGCACCGATGACCTGCGCATTGGTGCCATTCGTGACGCTGACGGAAGCCCGCGCGGATTTCGATATTGAGAATGTGAACTCGCGCTCGGCCCAGTTGCGCACGCCGGAGTTTCTTAAAGTAAATCCAAAGCACAAGGTGCCCGTGCTCGTGATCGACGGCGAGCCGTTGACCGAAAACATTGCAATTCAAATCTGGATTGCGCGCCAATACCCCGCGGCGAGTTTGCTGCCGGCGGAACCACGGGCTCAAATCAAAGCGATTTCGCTGATGGCGTGGTTTAGCTCGGCGATACATCCGCATCTCACACCGAATGCGCGGCCGGAGAACTACTGTGACCTGCCCGGTTCGGCAGAGAGCGTGAAACGTATGGGCAATAAACTGCTGTTCGAGGATCTTGCTCTGGGCGATGAATTACTCGCCGGACGCGAATGGTTCTGCGATCACTTCACGGCGGTCGACGCGTATTTCTTCTGGTGCTTCCGGCGCGCGCTGTCGTTCAAGCTCGACCTGGCGCAATTCAATAATTGTATCGCGCATTTCGAGCGCATGCGGCAGCGCGCGAGCGTGCAGAGAGTCGAGGCGCACGAAAAGGCGGTGCAGGCCGCATTCGCACGCGCGGCGTGATCGAGCGCACTTGAGAAAAAAATTGACGGGACGCGCCAACCCTCATGCACTGAGATAGCGGTTTTCCAGATGCGCGCGAAAGTAGCCGGGATTAAGCGCTTCGCCGCTCGCTCGCATAACCAGTTCCGGCGTGTCCCAGCGACTGGCTTGTGACCAGATGTTCTCTCTCAGCCAAGCGAATATCGGTGCGAGATCGCCGCCCGCGATCCGTTGGTCCAGGTTCGGCGTCGCCCGCCGCATCGCGGCAAACCATTGCGCCGCATACATCGCGCCGAGCGAGTAACTCGGAAAATAACCGAACGCGCCCTCGGTCCAGTGCACGTCCTGCATGCAGCCGTTGCGATAATTGCCGCGCGTGTCGATGCCGAGCAGCGCCTGCATTTTTTCATCCCACAACGCGGGAATGTCGTCAGCCTCAATGGCGCCTTCGATCAGCGCGCGCTCAATCTCATAACGCAAAATCACGTGTGCAGGATAAGTGACTTCATCGGCGTCGACGCGAATCAAGCCCGGCTTTACCCGCGTAAACAGCACGTACAGGTTGTCGGCGGCGAACGCAGGCTGGGCGCCTAAATGCTTGCCGAGCAGCGGTGACAGCAGCCCGACGAAAGCGCGGCTGCGCGCAAGCTGCATCTCGAACGACAGGCTTTGACTTTCGTGGATGCCGTACGAGCGCGCATTGCCGAGCGGCTGGCCCAGCCACTCGCGCGGCAGGTTCTGTTCAAATCGCGCGTGTCCGGTTTCATGGATCGTGCCCAGCAGGCTTTGGGCGAAATCGTCTTCGCGATAGCGCGTCGTCAGACGCACGTCTTCCGGCACGCCGCCGCTAAACGGATGCGCGCTCTCATCGAGCCGGCCGCCCGCGAAATCGAAGCCAAGCAATTCCATGACCGCGTGATTGAGCGCGCGCTGCGCGGCTATGGTAAACGGCGCGATGGGTGCAATCGCCGGTTCGCTGCGCTGTTTGGCCTGCACGCGCGCTATGAGGGCAGGCAGCCACGCTTTGACGTCCGCGAATAGACGGTCGATGTCGGCCGCGCGCACGCCCGGCTCATAGCGGTCCATCAGCGCGTCGTAGGCCGAGAGTCCGGTTTCGGCGGCGAGCAAATGCGCTTCTTCACGGGAAAGCCGCACGACTTCGCGGAAATTTTCGAGAAATCCACGCCAGTCGTTCGCCGGCCGCTGTTCGCGCCACGCGTGTTCACACTTGGCGCCCGCGAGCGTCCTGGCCTCGACCAGCGATTCGGGCAGCGCGTTGGCATCGCGCCAGTCGCGTCGCATTTCCCGCAGATTCGCGCGCTCGAGATCAGTAAGCCGCTCCTGCTCAGCGGCCTGCAATAACCTGGCCAGCCGCGGTTCGGTCCGCGTGCGATGGATCAAGGTTTGCAATTCGGCTTCGGCCGCGGCGCGCGCGGCACTGCCGTTGGGCGGCATCATCGCATTGCGATCCCAACCGACGATTGCCGACAAATGGTTGAAGCGGTAAAGGCGTGACCAGACGCCGCACAGTTCGGCGTAATTTGAGGCTGCTGCCATCAGGTCACTACCGGTGAGGCAGACCGCCTATCGAGCTCCGCGGTGGTCGAGTCGATATCGCGCAAAGTTATTTGTAATCTCATTCAGCAAGCCTTGATTGGATGCCGCGTCGAGGGAAAAATTCAATTTCGCGATCTGAAGCAGTCTCTGCGCGTGGCTGCGCCTTGATCTGCGTCAAGGCAGCTACCGGGCCAGACCATATCATGCGGACTGAACCAGAAAATGCGTTTATGCGCAGCGGGCGCGCGCTCGATTTAAAATCAGATTTTTTTTCGCTCAATCGGCGCCAACCGTTAAAATGGACGTTCTCCCCTCGCTATACGATTCGATACCTCAGGCCCGCCTATGAAACCCGACGACTCCCAGCTTTCCTTGCCGCAGCAACAAGTCAGCATCGACGTGTTGCTGGAGAAATATGCGAAGGGCGACGAACGAACCGCGGACGAAGTGCGTAAACGCGTCGCCCGCGCGCTGGCCGCGGTCGAGCAGGATCCGGCGCATTGGGAAAAAGAATTTTTCGAGGCACTCGCCGGCGGGTTCATTCCGGGTGGCCGCGTGAACTCGGCCGCCGGCACCGACTTGAAGGCGACGCTGATCAACTGTTTCGTCCAGCCGGTAGGCGATTCGGTGTCGCAGATGGTCGATGGGCGGCCCGGCATTTATGTCGCATTGATGGAAGCTGCCGAGACCATGCGGCGCGGCGGCGGGGTTGGCTATGATTTCTCGGCGATTCGGCCCAAAGGCGCGTTTGTGCGTGGCACGCATTCGAGCGCGAGCGGCCCGGTTTCGTACATGCGCGTGTTCGACCGCAGTTGCGAAACGGTCGAGTCGGCCGGTTCACGGCGCGGCGCGCAGATGGGCATTTTGCGCTGCGACCATCCCGACATCGAAAACTTTGTGCACGCCAAGGACCACGGCGATCTGTCCAATTTCAACGTCAGCATCGCGGTCACCGATGCATTCATGCAGGCGGTGGAGGCAGACAGCGAGTGGGAGCTCGTGCATAAAACTCCGCCGGCGCCCGAAGTCACGGCGGAGGCGCGTCAGCGCAGCGACGGCGCCTGGGTGTATCGCACGCTGCGCGCGCGCGACTTATGGCGGCAGGTCATGCAATCGACTTACGACCATGCAGAACCGGGCATCGTGTTCGTCGATCGCATTAACGCTGACGACAACCTGTCCTACTGCGAGCGACTCGATGCGACCAATCCCTGCGGTGAGCAACCGCTGCCCGCGTACGGTTGTTGCTGCCTGGGCAGCATCAACCTGACCGTGTTTGTGAGAGACGCTTTCAGGCCCAAGGCGCGCTTCGATTTTGCGGCGTTCGCGCGGGTCATTCACCCAGCCGTGCGCATGCTCGACAATGTCCTTGACGTCACCGTGTGGCCGCTCGCGCAGCAGCAGGCCGAGGCGCGCGCCAAGCGCCGCGTGGGGCTCGGCTTCACCGGCCTTGGCGATACGCTGATCATGCTCGGTCTGCAGTACGACACGGATGAAGCGCGCACGATGGGCGCGCAAATCGCTGAATTCATGCGCAACGAATCGTATGCAGCATCGGTTGCAATCGCGCAGGAGAAAGGCGCGTTTCCGTTATTTGACGCAAAACAGTATCTTGCTGCGCCACGCTTCGCTTCGCGGTTGCCGGCGGCGTTAAGCCAAAAAATTGCCGAGCATGGCGTGCGCAACAGCCACCTGTTGTCAATTGCGCCGACTGGTACGATCTCGCTCGCCTTCGCTGACAACGCGTCAAATGGTATCGAGCCGCCGTACGCATGGACCTATCAACGCAAGAAGCGCATGCCCGACGACACGCATCGCACCTACGATGTCGAGGATCACGCGTGGCGCCTGTACCGCCATAACGACGGCGACATGGACAAGCTGCCGCCGCATTTCATCACGGCGCTCGAGATTTCGGCGCTCGATCATATGCGGATGGTCGCGGCCATCGCGCCGTTCGTGGATTCGGCGATCAGCAAAACGGTTAACGTGCCCGAAGATTATCCGTACCAAGAATTCGAAGATCTGTATTTCCAGGCTTGGAAAGCCGGCTTAAAAGGCATTGCAACGTATCGCCCGAATGCGGTACTGGGCAGCGTGTTGTCCGTCACTTCTGCAACAGCAAAACCTGAGCCGAACGATCTCGATACATCCGACACCGATCGGCGCATCCGTCTGGATGCCGCGCCCGAACCCGCGTTACTGAGCCTGCGCTGGCCCGGGCGACCCGTGCTGCCCGCCGGAAATTCGTCGTGGACGTACATGGTCGAATCGCCGTTCGGCCGCTTTGCGATATTCGTCGGCCACGTGGAAAATGGCGCGGCCTATCCATTCGAAGTCTGGATCAACGGCAACGAACAGCCGCGCGGTCTTGGCGCAATTGCCAAAACCATGTCGATGGATATGCGCGCGCTCGATGCGAAGTGGTTACGCATGAAACTCGATTTGCTTACTCGCACCGGCGGCGATGCATTCGACTGCACAATGCCGCCGGACGGCAAGCCATTGCGGGTACCCAGCATCGTTGCCGCATTCGCACGCATCGTGCGGTATCGCGTGGACAAGCTGGGCGCGCTTGTTGAAGCCGGCGGCAAATCGCCTGTGCTCGACGCGTTGTTCGCAACCAAGGAACCCAAGACCGGCATCGACGGCACGATGTCCTGGACCGTCGATATCTACAACCCGAGTTCGGAGGACGATTTCGTGCTCATGTTAAAAGAACTTGTACTGCCCAACGGTCAGCGCCGCCCGTATTCGATGTGGATGGCTGGCACGTATCCGAAAGCGCTCGACGGCCTGTGCAAACTGCTGTCGCTCGACATGCGCGTCATCGACCCTGCATGGATCGGTATGAAGTTGCGCAAACTGCTGTCGTACGACGAGCCGCTCGGCGACTTCATGGCGCGCGTGCCCGGCGCCGAACACCAGGAAAACTATCCGAGCACCGTTGCCTACATGGCGCGCCTGATCATCCACCGCTACGCGATGCTCGGCATACTCGACGAGCGTGGTTTTCCGGTGAGCGACATGGGTGTGCTTGAAGTTCCTGACGACGATCGTCGCGCGCCGACTTTAGAATACCGCCCGATGCCCGGCCGCTTGTGCAAGGAATGCGGCAATTCAGCCGTCATCAAAAAGGACGGCTGCGAATTCTGCACCGCCTGCGGCGCCATTGGTGCGTGCGGTTAGTTATTGAGCGTTTCACAATGGATGACGGACTGAATGCTCAATCCCAAAGGGCGAGGGTGAGAATGGCAACTAACCCGCTGTCGCGAATTAGTGAAAGATCAATAATCTACCCATGAAAACGGTGGCTTTGCCCAATGGCGAACGCGTGCCGGCGTTCGGTCAGGGCACCTGGTATATGGGCGATAGCCCGGCGAGACGCGCAGAAGAAATCGCAACCTTACGCCTCGGCCTTGATCTCGGCGCAACGCTTATCGATACCGCTGAAATGTATGGCGACGGGCGCGCAGAGCAGTTGGTCGGCGAGGCGATCGCAGGTCGACGCGATGAAGTCTTTCTCGTAAGCAAGGTCCTGCCGCACCATGCGACACGACGCGGCACAGTGAAAGCATGCGAACAAAGTCTAAAGCGTTTGCAGACCGATCGGCTCGACTTGTATCTCCTGCATTGGCGGGGCAGCGTACCATTTGCGGAAACGCTTCATGCGCTCGTCGCGTTGCAAAGTGCGGGTAAAATTCGCCACTACGGTGTCAGCAATCTGGATCTCGCCGATATGCAGGAGATTTTCGAGCTGGCCGGCGGCGCCGCCATCGCGACCAACCAACTGCTGTATAACCTCGCGCGCCGCGGCGTCGAATTCGATTTACTTCCATGGCTAAGCGAACGGCACATACCGGTGATGGCCTATTCTCCGCTCGAACAAACGCGTCTCATCGATGACAGCAAACTTTCTGCATTCGCGCGCAAGCATGGCATGACGCCGGCCCAGGCGGCGCTCGCGTGGCTGCTCGCCCGCGACGACGTCATCGTGATACCGAAGTCCGGCCGCGCCGAACGGTTGCGCGAGAATCTCGGCGCTCTCGAGCATCCGCTGAGCGTTTCGCAGTTGGCCGAACTCGATGGTTTGTTTCCACCGCCGGACGGACCGCGCGCGCTCGAAATGCTTTAGTCTTACTGTGTCAGTAAATACGTCTTACGTTCTTTCGTCCGCAGCACGGACATTGGCCGAGGCGTTCAATCAATTGAAAGCTGAGCTGGTACCTGATTGTGGTGATCGAGTCTGACACGTGTCGCTGCGCTCGCTGGGCTGCCCCGAGGGACGTAATCCGCGGGAAGCGCAGGCAGGCGGCTGACGACGAAGTTTTTTTTGGCTCCGACAGACTTGCCGGCGGCGATGCGTTCGGTGATCAGAAATCCATAAGCGGCAATACTCAGAGTGGCGTGATGATGGAATCCGCGCCAGCCTCGCCCCTCGTAATGACCCAACCCCAGTTCTTGCTTGAGGTCCTGGTAATCGCGCTCAATACGCCAACGCATATGCGCTTGGGCCACCAGGTCATTGAGGGCGATGTCCTCAGGCAGCGTCGACAGGTAGTACTTGAGGGGATCGGCGTCCCCGGCAGGCCATTCGATCAACAACCATTGCTCTGGGCGCAGACGCGCCTTGCCGGTGTTGCCTCCCGCATGACGCACCCGTACGGCGGCAAAGCGTCCACTGAGCGCCTCGTTGGTTCCTTGGCGCCAGCTAAT
>JANXRI010000184.1 GCA_025353085.1 Betaproteobacteria bacterium | reverse complement strand
CGGCCGCGACACGCCGCCGCGCAGCGCGCGCGCTTCGCTCGACTTCATGCGCGTTAAATGTGCCCAACTCGGGACCGGCCGCATCGCCTCCATCGTCGGGCGTTATTACGCGATGGATCGCGATCAGCGCTGGGAACGCGTAGAAGCTGCCTACGACCTGATAACGCAGGGCAAGAGCGAATACCAGGCGCCCGACGCGGTCGCGGCACTCGACATGGCTTATGCGCGCGGCGAAAACGATGAATTCGTGAAAGCGACTGCGCTGTCGCCGGCATGTCGCATGAACGACGGCGACGTGTGCGTATTTATGAATTTCCGCGCCGACCGCGCGCGCCAACTGACACGCGCCCTTACTGACGAGACGTTCAGCGGCTTTAAGCGCGCGTATGTGCCCAGGCTCGGATTCTTGTGCACGCTCACGAGCTACGGCGAGGATTTCAAAATGCCTGCGGCCTACGCGCCGCAAAGCATCGCCAACGGGTTCGGTGAATATCTCGCCAAGCAGGGCCTGCGGCAGTTGCGCATCGCCGAAACCGAGAAGTACGCGCACGTCACATATTTTTTCAATGGTGGAATCGAAACGCCTAATGCCGGCGAGGAGCGCATTCTGGTGCCGTCGCCCCAAGTCGCGACCTACGATCTAAAGCCGGAGATGAGCGCCTTCGAAGTCACCGACAAACTCGTCGCTGCAATCGAGTCGCGCCACTTTGATGCGATCGTCTGCAATTACGCGAATGGCGACATGGTCGGCCATACCGGGAATCTCGCCGCGGCAACGCGCGCAATCGAGGTACTCGACGAATGTCTGGGCAGGGTGATCAAGGCCATGCAGGACGCGGGTGGCGAGGTGCTGATTACCGCCGACCACGGCAACGCCGAAATGATGCACGACCACGCAACGCACCAGGCGCATACCGCGCACACGCTCAACGTCGTGCCGCTGCTCTACATCGGACGCAAGGCCAAAGTCGCCGCCGGTGGCGCGCTTAAAGATGTGGCGCCCACGCTGCTGAAAATGATGGGGCTGCCTCAACCCGCGGAAATGACCGGCACGCCGCTGATCGATTTTGTCTAGCCGCGCGTTTCTCCTCATACTGCTGCTGTCGGTGCCGGGCACCGGTGCGCAGGCCGCACAGCCGCAGAATAATGCGCAAAAGCAGGAGCTCAAGGTCTTGCGTGATCGCATCGACGCGTTGCAAAAGACGCTCGCGGCATCCGAGGAAACCAAAAATGAAACGGCCGATGCGTTGCGCGAATCAGAGCGCGCGATTTCGGATAGCAACCGCCTGCTGCGCAGCCTCACCGAAGATCAGCGTGCAATCAATTCGCGGCTCGATGATTTGCGCGAGCAAAACAAGCGCGCGACCGGCGACCTTGAAGCGCAGCGCACTCACCTCGCGCGCCTGCTTTATCAGCAATATACCGGCGCCCAGCCCGACGCGTTAAAACTCCTGCTTAACCGTCAGGACCCTAACCGGATTGCGCGCGAGCTTCATTATCTGACGCATCTTGCGAGGGCGCGCGCTGAACTGATTGGCAACCTGCGCTCGAATCTCGGCCGCATTTCCGATCTCACCCGGGAAACCGAGCAGGAAAGCGCCGAACTTGCTGCAATCAATGCGGCCCAACAAGCGCAACGTCGACGTCTCGAAGCGGAAAAAGCCACGCGCAAAGCCGTACTGCTGAAAGTATCGCGCCAGATCGATAAACAGCGGCGCGAAATCTCCACGTTGAAGCGCGATGAAACACGCCTGACCAGGCTCGTCGAGCAGTTGAGCAAGATGTTGGCACGCGCAAAGCCGCCGCGCTTGCGCAATGAGAAACTGCCCGATGGCGCGCCGGTGACCGGCGCGTTCGGTCAGCTCAAAGGCCGGCTGTCGCTGCCGGTTCGCGGGGAACTTAAGAACCGCTTCGGCGGCCAAAGGGAAGGCAGCGGCGTTTTGTGGAAGGGGCTTTTCATCGCCTCTCACGCCGGGCAGGAAGTCAAAGCAATAGCGCCCGGGCGGGTGGTTTTCGCAGATTGGCTGAGAGGGTTCGGCAACTTGCTGATCATCGATCACGGCGACGACTATATGAGCCTCTACGGCAACAACGAGTCGCTGTACAAACAGGTCGGAGACGCCGCGCGCAGCGGCGAAGTGGTCGCCGCCGTCGGCAACAGCGGCGGCAATATGGATTCGGGTTTATACTTCGAAATCCGGCACCAGGGTGTTGCGTTCGATCCCCTGGGTTGGGTCAGTTTACGGTGAACTTGATGGTTTCGCCGCGATTCTCACAGGAGTTTTGAAATGCGCAGCAAACTGCAGCAATTCGGATTGATCGCGCTGGGCGTGTGCCTGGGCGTCATGATCTCGTTGAATTTCTCGGCCGTCGCCCAGCGCGAAGTGCTGGGTCCGCTGCCGGTCGAGGAGCTGCGCGCTTTCACTGAAGTATTCGGCCGCATAAAGAGCGACTACGTCGAAACCGTCGAGGACAAGAAGCTCATTACCGAAGCCATCACCGGCATGCTCGCCGGCCTTGATCCGCACTCGGCTTACCTCGACCAGGACGCGTTTCGCGAATTGCAAGTCGGCACCCAGGGCGAATTCGGCGGGCTTGGCATCGAAGTCGGCATGGAAGACGGTTTTGTAAAAGTCGTTTCCCCGATCGACGATTCGCCGGCTTCGCGCGCCGGCGTCAAGCCGGGCGACCTCATCGTCAAGCTGGACGAGACCTCCGTCAAAGGCATGACGCTGAACGACGCCGTCAAGCGCATGCGCGGCAAACCTAACACGCCGATCACGCTCACCATCGTGCGCAAGGGCGACCCGAAGCCGCTCGTCGTCACGCTGACCCGCGCGGTCATCAAGATTCAAAGCGTCAAATCCAAGTTGCTCGAGCCGGGCTACGCGTATTTCCGCGTGACCCAGTTTCAGGAACATACCGGCGAAACGCTCGCCGCGGCGATTCAGACTTTGTACAAACAAAACCAGGGTGAGATGCGCGGCATCGTGCTCGATTTACGCAACGACCCCGGCGGGCTCCTCAATGGCGCCGTCGCCGTGTCGGCCGCGTTCCTGCCGCAAAACACGCTCGTGGTTTATACGGACGGCCGCACTGAGGACGCAAAAATGCGCCTCACCGCGAGCCCGGAAAATTACGTGCGCGGGCGTACCAAGGATGATTACCTTTCCAAATTGCCGGCGGAAATCAAAAACGTGCCGATGGTCGTGCTCGTCAACAGCGGGTCTGCATCGGCCTCCGAAATCGTTGCCGGTGCATTACAGGACCACAAGCGCGCTGTCATCATGGGCACCCAAACCTTCGGCAAAGGTTCGGTGCAGACCATATTGCCGCTCGGCAACAGCACGGCGATCAAACTCACGACGGCGCGTTACTACACGCCCAATGGCCGCTCGATTCAGGCCAAGGGAATTGTGCCCGACATCATTCTCGATGATGGCAACGCGGGCCGCGATCCGGCGTTGAAACTGCGTGAATCCGATCTCGACAAGCACTTGAGCAACGAACGTCCGAAGGACGAAAAGGCCGAGGCCGGACCGGCAGCACCGGTCGCCAACGCGTTTAACTTCACGCCCGCGCCGCGGCCAAAGGATGTCGATGAAAAAGACACCAAGCCGGAACCGGGCGAAGTCGTCGCCAAAAGTGATTACGAGTTGTCGCAGGCCATTTCGTTTCTAAAGAGCCGCGGCACGACTACGCGTGCCAGCGCGCGCTGACGCAGCCTGGTTCTCGCACACGCCCGGCCCCGTCCGGGCGTTTTGTCACAACGCCCGGCTCGGTCCGGGCGTTTTGTTTTAGGCGGCCTTCCATGAATGACGAGCAACTGCTGCGCTACAGCCGGCATATTTTGTTGCCTGAAATCGGCATCGACGGCCAGCAAAAAATCGCCGGCGCGCACGCGCTCATCATGGGCGCGGGCGGTCTCGGCTCGCCGGTCGCTTTGTATCTGGCGTCGGCTGGCGTCGGCACCTTGACGATCTGCGACGGCGACACGGTCGACTTGACCAATCTGCAGCGCCAGATCGTGCATCGCGGAGATGCGCTCGGCATGGCTAAATCAGCGTCAGCCGAACGCACGCTTGCCGGCATCAATCCTGAAGTTAAAGTGCGTGCCTTCAATGAAAGAGTGAGCGGTGAGCGCTTCAATCAACTCGTGCGCGAAGCCGACATCGTGCTTGATTGCAGCGACAACTTTGCGACGCGCCACGCGCTCAACCGCGCGTGCGTCGCCAACGCGAAGCCGCTCGTGTCAGGCGCCGGTGTGCGCTTCGATGGCCAGATCGCAGTGTTCGATCGACGCGACCGGGCAGCACCGTGCTACCACTGCCTGTTTCCCGAAAGCGGAGACGATGAAGACATGCGCTGCGCCGTGATGGGCGTGTTCGCGCCACTGGTGGGCATCATTGGTTCGATGCAAGCGGCAGAGGCGCTGAAACTGATCGCCGGCATCGGCACGTCGCTCAGCGGCCGCCTGCTGCTGCTCGACGCATTGTCGATGGAATGGCGCACGGTGCGGCTGCAACGCGACGCGACCTGCGCCGTCTGCGGCAAACTTTGAGCGATGCACAGCGCGCCGATCAGCTATCGATGGCGCCGCTACGCGTTCAAGTCATATCGAGATCGTTGTCGGCAGGCGCCGGGTGGGCCGCCGCAACTGGCGCTGCCGGAGCAGCGGGCGCGGCAGCAGCCGGTGCCGGGCGCGGCGCTGCGTTGGCAGCGCGTGCAGTCGCCGGCGCGATGGCGGAAGGTGTCGTTATTTTTCCGGACAGCAGATCCTCAAGATCCTTGACGACCTGCTCGAGGTTGGGACCCGCACGGCCCTGGCATTGAACGAGCACACGCGCCGGAAAATCCTGCAACGTGAGGGCCCGGCCGGTCGATCGGATCTTCGCAACGCTGTCGAGCGATGGCCCAAGGTGAGTGCTCTTGAACCCCGCTTTCATGCTTTCGACGCCGTCGATGATCGCCTGCTGGGAACGGGCAATCCCGATTAACAGCTCGGCGAGCTGCTGGGTGGTAATCGTCATAGGTCTCTCCGTCAAAATGCGGCGATTTACTCCGCAAGCAGCATGCGAAATTGCTCGCTCCAGTACTGCATCGGATCGCGCTTGAATCCGCTTTTTGCGTACTGATGCCAGCGGCCCGTGATAAAACTCATGATCAGGTTCGCGCGCGCCGACGGGTCCTCCATCGCGGCCATTTCGTGTTGACCCGCCGCGAAGCGCAACGCCTGTTTGAGCGTCGCTTCAACGCGATCGTGCAGCTGATTGATTCGCAACTGCAGGCGCTGATTCTCATGCACGAGCGCATCGCCGATCAGCACGCGCGTCATGCCGCGGTTTTTCTGCGCGAAACCAAGCAGCATCGCGGTGATCGACTCGAGCTGCTTGACGCCGCTTTTTTCTTCAGTGGTGATCTTGTTGATCAGTCCAAACAGCGTCTCCTCGATGAATTCGATCAAGCCTTCGAACATCTGCGCCTTGCTCGCGAAGTGCCGGTATAGCGCGGCCTCGGACACCTCCAGATGGGCAGCCAACGCGGCGGTCGTGATTTTTTCCGACGCCGGCTGCTCCAGCATACGCGCGAGCGTTTGCAGAATTTGCAGCTTGCGGTCTCCACGTTTACCCATGTTCCCTCCCCGCTTTGAATGTTAATTAAGGTGCCACGCGAGGCGCGGCAGTTGCAATAGATTTTTGATGCTGAAGTCGACATAGGCGGGAATGCGCGCCGCCCGCGCCACCCAGATGGTGGACATGCCGAGCTTCTTGGCCGTCTTCAGATTCACCAGCGTATCTTCGACCATGATGCACGCGCGGGCGCGCACGCGATTGCGGCGAAACAGCTTGAGAAAACCATAGCTGTCCGGTTTGGGCCGGTAGCGTGTATGTTCGATCGACAATACGTCGTCGAACAAATCGGCGATGCCGAGGATATCGAGAACCGCACTGGCGTAGTGAATCGGCGCATTCGAAAACACGAGTTTGCGGCCAGGCAGGCGCGACAGCGTCGCGCGCAGTCCCGGCTCCCGCACGACCATCGGGTCGAGCGCCGTGAATTCGTGCGTCGCGCGCAGAAAATGCCGCGGGTCGGTCGCATGGTTGCGCATGAGGCCGGTCAAGGTTGCGCCATAGCGTTGCCAATAATGCAGGCGCAGCGCGCCCGCGCCGGCCTCGTCGAGACCGAGATGCGTTTCAATGTAAGCGGTCATCGCGCGATTGATGTGCGGAAAAATATGCGGGCTCGCGTTATGCAGGGTGTTGTCGAGATCGAACACCCAGACCCGGTTGAATTTCATCACCGCCCTCCCTTGCGCAGCCGCACTAACGGCGCTTGATCAAGGTGCCCACGCCATCGCTGGTCAGAACCTCCAGCAACACGGCGTGCTCGACCCGGCCGTCGATGATGTGGCACGAGTTGACGCCGTTCTTGACCGCCTCGAGCGCGGACCCGATCTTGGGCAGCATGCCGCCGGAAATCGTGCCGTCGGCAAACAGATCGTCGATTTTTTTGGCGGTCAGCCCGGTGAGTAGATTACCGTTTTTGTCGAGCACGCCCGGCGTGTTCGTCAGCACGACGAGCTTCTCGGCCTTGAGGATTTCGGCAAGTTTGCCCGCGACGAGATCGGCATTGATGTTGTACGACTCGCCGTCCTTGCCGACACCGACCGGCGCAATCACCGGAATGAAATTCTGCGACGTCAGCAACTGCACGACCTCGGGATCGATCGATTCGACCTCGCCGACCTGCCCGAGATCGATCACTTCGTCCGGATTGTCTTTGCCGTGCAT
>JANXRI010000178.1 GCA_025353085.1 Betaproteobacteria bacterium | reverse complement strand
AGCGTGAACGACATATCGGAGTGCCATTGGCGTCCGGTGTATTTCGAATCGGACGGCGAGCCATCCGGTTTCGGTTCGTTGGTGACCATCAGCAGTTCGGGATATTCGGGATGGCGATCGCGCGGCAATGCGTCGTGGCGGTCAAGCTCGCCAAAGCGCCGGCTGAATTCGATATGCTGTTCGCGCGTCAACTTCTGATTGCGCAGCAGCAGGATGCCGTGGTCGAGAAACGCGCGATAGATTTCGCCGAATGCCTGCTCGCTCATGCCGCGCGACACATCGATGTCGCAGACCTCGGCCCCGAGGGCATATGACAACGAACGCAGTTTTACTGCCATGCTCATTCTCCGCAAATGAAACGGCGGCCTACAAATAGTATAGCCGCCACTCTCGGGATGAATTTTACCGCAGGCGCACAGCGTGCGTTTTCTCGGAGCGGCCGCTCAGTCGACTTTCGCGCCCGAGCGCTTGATGACGTCGGCCCACTTGGCGTTCTCCTTGCGGATGAATTCGCCGAACTGCGCGGGCGTGCCAATCACCGGCTCGGAGCCGATCGCCAGCAATTTTTCCCTGAGCGCCGGCGTGGCAAGCGCGGTATTGATTTCAGCGTTGAGCTTGGTCACGATCGCTTTCGGCACGCCGGCCGGTGCGACAATGCCGGTCCACGTCGTCGCGTCGTAGCCGGGCACGCCGGCTTCGGCAATCGTCGGCAATTCGGGAAACGCCGGCGAGCGCGTCGGACTGCTGACCGCGAGCCCGCGCACCTTGCCTGATTTCACATGCGGTGTCATCGAATTCGAACTCTCCATCATCAATTGCACCTGGCCCGCGATCAAATCGATAATGCCGGCGGCGCCGCCTTTGTACGGAATGTGCACGATGCGCGCGCCCGTCATGTATTTGAACAGTTCGAAACCGACATGGCCCGGCGTGCCGTTGCCCGACGATGCGTTGGATAGTTTATCCGGATACTGCTTCGCATAGTCGATCACATCGCGCACGCTCTTGAACGGCGTCGATGGCGCTGCGGCCAGCAGCATGCTGCCGGTCGTCGTCTGCGCAATCGGCTGCAAGTCTTTCAGCACGCTGAACGTAAGGCCGCGCACCATGTTGGGTCCGATCGCGAGTGCGCCGACCGGGCCATAGCCTATCGTGTAGCCGTCGGGCGGCGCATGCGCCATGAGCTCCATGCCGATCATCAGCGCGCCGCCGGGCCGGTTGTCGATGACGACTTGATGTTGCATTTGCCGCACCAGTTCCGCCGCCACGAGGCGCGCAACATTGTCGGAGGCGCTGCCGGCGGCTTGCGGGACGATGAGTCGGATGGGACGTGTTGGATAATCAGCGGCCACCGACGCAGCCGCCAATATCGATCCTGCAATCAAGGGAAGTGCCGTTCGCATTGCTATCATCATAGTTCCGGCGTGACACCCGATAGCTTCACCATCTGCGCATATTTTTCTATTTCGCGCGCGAAGAAGGCCGCGAACTCCGCAGGCGGACTGGCGACCGGCTCCGCGCCTTCGTTTTTCATGAAGGCCCGCGACTCGGGATGCTGCAAGCCCTTGACGACTTCAGCGTGAATGCGATTGACGATCGCGGCGGGCGTGCCAGCGGGCGCGAACAATGCAAACCAGTTGTCGATATCAAAGCCGGGATAGACCGCGTCCACCGTTGGCACGTCCGGCAGGATGGACGAACGGCGTTTTGTCGTCACCGCGAGCGCGCGCAACTTGCCCGAGCGCAAATGCGGCTGCACGCTGATGACAGCGGGAAATCCGACCTCGACTTCGCCGGACAACAGGGCGGTCATCAGCGCCCCCGCGCCTTTGTAAGGAACATGAGTCAGTCTCGTTCCTGATACCTGGTTGAACATTACGAGCGCGAGGTGACTGGTGGTGCCGATACCGTTCGAGCCGAAGTTGAGCCCGCCGCGAGTCCTTTTTTCGAGCGCGATGAACTCCCGCACACTACGCACCGGTACGGAAGGATGCACGGTGACCACCAGCGGGGCGGAAGCAACCTGGGTGATCGGAATGAAATCGCGCCGCGCATCGAACGGCAGCTTCGGATACAGCGTTGCGTTCACTGCGACCGAAGCCGTCGACATCATCAGCGTGTAACCGTCGGGCGCGCTTCGGGCGACGATCTCGGCGCCCAGATTACCGCCAGCGCCGGCGCGATTATCGACGGCAGCCGCCTGGCCGAACGCTTCGTAAAAACGCTTGCTCAACAGACGCGCGAGGAGGTCGGTGCCGCCGCCCGGGCTGAATGGCAACACGATGCGGATCGAGCGCACGGGATAATCCTGCGCAGAGACGTCGGCAGCCGGCGAACAACATAGGCCGAGCGTCAGGACTGCCAATGCAAACTTGGAGTGCATGCTTATTTCTCCGCTATGACGGCGGTGGCGCCGGAGTGAAAGTGTGCCGCCTGAATTTTTCCATTTCCGCCGTCATTGTTTTCTTCTCCGCGCCTGATGCGTGACGAGACTCGCATTGTGGCGCACTGCAGCTTCCACCAGCGATGCAATGTCGTCAAGCGCGAAATTCGGGCAGGCTATTTACAATCGGCGTGGCGCGCCGTATGTTCTCGACTGATTTTTGCATTTTTTTCTGACGCGTTCCGCGCATTTTTTAAAAATCAAACTCACTCGGGGACTTGAAATGGCAACCCACAACAAAACTGAAATGCTCTCGAAGTTGCCGGTGCGCCCGGACGAAGACCCGTTCATAGTAGCCATCGGCGGCTTCTATCGCCGCTGGTTCAATCTCGTCGACGATTTGCAGCCGATGCTCGATACGGTCGCGACGCTGAAGGGCACTGAAGATGAAGACTGGGTGCCGGCGTGGAGCGCGGTGGCGGCACGCTATGAGAAGGACGCGGAAGCGGCGTTGAAGCGCGGCGACAAGGAGACGGCGCGCAATACGTTCATTCAGGCCAAGACGTACTACAGCCTTGCGCGCTTTCCCGCCCCTTATCACTCGGGCTCGCCGATCTGCCCGCCGACGATGAGCCGGATCAAGAAAGAGTCGTACGACAAATATCTCGAATGCTTTCGCCGCGCAACTGAACTGCGCGAAGGCTCGCACGAAGTAGTGCGCGTCGCGCGCGACGGCAAGGAAGCGGTTGGCTTTCTGCGCGTCCCTAAACCCGCCTCTGCCTCGAACAAAGTGCCGGCAGTCCTCGTGATGTGCGGCGGCGACATGTACAAGGAAGACCGCGAAAAATACGCCGACGGTGCGATGAAGGAAGGCATGGCGGCGCTCGTCGTTGATGCGCCGGGCACCGGACAAACTTCATTCGCTCACGCTCCCGAATCGGTGGTCGCCTGGCAATCGGCGCTCGACGAGTTGCAAAGACGCCCCGAGATCGACGGCAATCGTCTCGGCGCCTTTGGCGTGAGCCGCGGCGGATTGTGGGTGATGCGTCTTGCTGCGGTGGATAACCGTATCAAGGGGCTCATTTCCTGCGCGCCGGGCGGCGTCGGCTATTGGGGCAGTGCAGCAGAACGCGCGGAGTGGCGCAAAGCCGCTGAAGAACGCGCGCGCACTAACTGGTTCGGCCCGCGCGGCACCAAGCCAGTGACCAAAGAAATGAGCGAAGAAGAACAGCGCAAGGAATTTCTGCGCTGGTCTCTGAAGGACAATGGCCTGCTGGATAAACTGACCATGCCGATGTTCCTCGTCAACGGCAAGATCGATCACCTCACACCGATCGGCAAT
>JANXRI010000147.1 GCA_025353085.1 Betaproteobacteria bacterium | reverse complement strand
CGCTCGCCGCCGCGGTGCTCGACGGCAATTGCGTCCTCGCGACTTTCACCGACGAGGCAGTGCGCCGTCCGCAAATCGCCAGCTTGTATGAACAGATCGACGCCCGCGAAGATCCGGCGTGTCGCGGCGATGATCCCTTGTTCGACAGCCGCAGTTCGGGCAGCCGCGGATTCGTCGAGGTCGAAGTTCGATTGCGAGATGGCCGCCGCGACCGCATTCGCATCGACACACCGCCGGGTTCGCCGCAGCGCGAATTGAGCTGGGACGATCTGCACGAAAAATTTATCGATTGCGCGCGTCACTCGGGCCGCATCAAGAAGGCGCCCGCAACCCAGGCATTCGACACGATTCGTAGGCTCGAAACGATTGACGACATTGCCGCGATCACACGCTTGTTGTGTTGAAAGAATGCGCGCCCGCGCCCGCATTCCACTCATTCAGCCGATGTACATTGCGCGTAAAATGCGCGAGCGCCGGTAGTGTGCACGCCGCTGCACCGTAGTGCCGCTTAGTACATCAATCGCGAGGCCCCATGAAAAAAGCGCTCCGAATTGCAATCGCCGTGCTGATGGCCGCAGTCCCCTCGTTCGCAGCGGCAGATTATCCCGACCGGCCAGTCCGCCTGATCGTGCCCTATCCACCCGGCTCGAGCACGAATGACATACTCGGCCGCGCGCTCGCGCTGCGCCTGTCGGCGGTGTTGGGGCAGCAGGTCGTCGTCGATAACCGTTCAGGCGCAAGTGGCAACATGGGTTCAGAGCTTGTCGCAAAGGCGACACCGGACGGCTACACGCTGTTGGTCGGCGTCGCGGGTCCGCTCGCGGTCGGCCCTTCGGTCTACAAAAATCTTGGCTACGATCCGATCAAGGATCTTGCGCCGATTGCGATGTATGCGGCGGTCCCTTACGTGCTCGTGGTTAACCCTGCGGTGCCGGCGAGCAACGTGAAGGAACTCATCGCCCTCGCCAAAGCGAAGCCGGGTCAGTTGAATTTCGCGTCGAGCGGCAGCGGCGGCTCACCGCATTTGTGCGGAGAATTATTCAAGGCGATGGCCGGCATCGACATCGTGCACATTCCGTATAAGGGCGCCGGCATGGCGATGATCGACGTGTTAAGCGGCCAGATACCGATGATCTGCACCGGCGCAACGGCGCTTTCAGCGCATATCAAGGCGGGCCGGCTGCGCCCGATGGGCGTGGCATCGCTCAAGCGCTCGGCGCTGATGCCCGATCTGCCGACCATCGCCGAGCAGGGCCTGCCGGGCTTTGAAGTCAACTCGTGGAGCGGCCTGCTCGCGCCGGCGAAAACGCCGGAGCCGATCATTCGCAAGCTGTATGAAGCGGTCGCAAAAATCATCGGCACTGACGACATGAAAAATTTCCTGGCGAGCGTTGGCGCCGAACCTGCGCTCATGAATCCGCGCGACTTCGCCGCTTATCTCAAGGTCGATACCGCACGCTGGGCCAAAGTCGTCAAAGCGGCTAATCTGAAGATCGATTAAAAAAAGGATAGCCATGAAATACGGACGCTTTGAATCGCAGGGCAATATTTTCTACGGTATTGTCGACGGCGAAACGGTAAACGAGCTTGAAGGCTCGCCATTCGAGACCTGCCGTCCAACCACCACGCGTCATGCGCTGTCGTCGCTCAAAATCCTGGTGCCCTGCGTACCCGGCAATTTTTATTGCGCAGGGCTCAATTACCTTGCGCATATCGAATGGGTCAACGCGCGCAAAGGCGGCAACCTCAAGCCGCCCGCGAAAGCCGATGTCGGCTACCGCTCGAACAATGCGTTGATCGCGACCGGTGAAACGATCGTGATTCCCGCGGATGCACCCGGCCCCGTGCAGTACGAAGGCGAGCTCGTCGCGGTGATCGGCACGCAGGCGCGGAATCTTTCCGAAGCGGATGCGCTGTCGTGCGTACTCGGCTATACGCTTGGCAACGACGTGAGCGATCGCGGCTGGCAGGCATCCGACCGCACGCTGTGGCGCGCGAAAAATTGCGACACCTGGAAACCAATGGGCCCGTTCATCACGACCGGGCTCAATCCGATGAACCTGACGGTGTCGGTCAAGATCAACGGCCAGCCGGCGGCGGAATACAGCACGTCGAAAATGCTGTTCTCGGCGCAGCATTACATCGCGGTGATTTCAAAATACATGACGCTGTGGCCCGGCGACGTGATCTGGCTCGGCACCGACAACGCGACATTGCCCGATCTCAAGGACAGCGACGTGTGTGAGATCGTGCAGAAAGATATCGGCGTATTGCGCAATCGGGTCGCGCGCGCGGACGCGTGAGCCCGCAACCGCCTCGTCACTTCGCCTGATCGTGCGGATGCTGCGCATGATGCTGGCGCAGCAAATCCTTGCCGTAGTCGTTGCCGTTGGGCGTGCGCACGACGGTGTGAATATGGTTGCGCGTAGGAGTCTGTGACTTAGCCAGCGCGATCGGCCGCTGGTGGTCGAATTCGATCAGAATCACCGGGCTGTGAATGCGATAGTAGAAAACGCCGTCGGGTTGCGCACTGCCAATCCATCCGAAGTAGGTTTCATCGAGATGCCTGCTCACTTCCGAAAGTTTGACCCGCGCATGGCCGTTGTCCATGTTGCTCACGTACTGCGCGACGACCTGCAGCAACAATTTTTTCTGCGCGGCATTGAGTTCGGAGGCGCGTATCCCCGCATAATCGAGCGCTAGATTGTCGCGATAAGCGGCCGTCAGCGTGTCTTCGCCTTTCTTGTCGCCGGCGATCATCGCTTTTGCCTGTTGCGACTTGTCGAGGCTGCGCATGAGGGCGAGGCCCTGGTTCTGCTCTTCCTGCAACACCACGGTGCCTTTGAATTTGCCGGTGTCCGTTTTCACCGGCTCGGAGCCAAGGAATACCGGCGACATCACGACCTGATTGCCGAGCACGAAGTAATTGATGATCGCGTGGTGACCGTCCAGTTGCCAACCCCACGGCTCGGTGGCCGACGGCGTGCCCATGATGGTGATCCAGTAAAACCAT
>JANXRI010000125.1 GCA_025353085.1 Betaproteobacteria bacterium | reverse complement strand
CCGTATGTGCGAACCGGCCAAGTCCGCGCGCTCGGTGTCACCTCAATGCAGCGCTCGCCGTTCCTGCCCACAGTGCCGACGCTCGACGAACAAGGCGTCAAAGGTTTCAACGTGATCGCATGGGCGGGGCTAGTCGCGCCGGCCAAAACGCCACCACCGATTCTCGAACGCTTGAATGGCGAAGTCGTTCGGATACTTAAGACGCCGGAGGTGCAGAGGCGTTTCCAGGACCTCTCGATGGTGCCGATCGGGGACACTCGCGAGCAGTTCCGCGCGTTTCTTACGTCAGAGCTTGTCACGTGGGGCGAAGCAGTAAAGCTCTCCGGCGCCAATGTCGAATGAACCAACATAAAACTATTCATCTGGATAAGGTTGATTTCCAGTAGAGCCATGGCTTCATGAGGTTTTAAAGCATTGCCTGAATTTTTGAACACTGCAAACGATATTTCGAAAGCGAGACTCCACGGGCAAGTGCGCAGTTGCTATACCGTGGATCTTCTTCCACGGATCGATGCGCGTTTAAACCTTCGCACCCGATGCGATATAAGCCCGAATAATCTCTTCGCCGGTTGCCAGCCATACGCCCTCATGACCACAGATGTAATCGAGTGCGGCATCGATGGCGCCAATGCGGTATGGGGCGCCAGACACAAACGGATGCAATGCAATCGCCATGACGCGCGAGGTTTCGGCACCTTCACGGTAAAGGCAATCGAACTGCTGTCGCAACACTTCGCCGAATTCCGCCGCGGATTGCTTCTGGTCGAAGAACTGCGGCGTGTCATTGCAATGTAGCGAGTAGGGGATCGAATAGATCGTTTTGCCACCGAGGTTCATGCGGAACGGCAGATCGTCGGCCACCCAGTCGGCGACGTACAGACAACCTTCATCTGCGAGAAATTCCACTGTGTTCCACGTCTCCGCCAGTCCGGCACCCAGCCAGCCGGCGGGTTTCTTGCCGGTGGTTTTCGCAATGATTTCGAGTGTGTTGTGAATCGCTTCCTTTTCGCGCTCGGGCTCCATTTCATTGATGCGAACGGCGTTGGTCTGGCAATGTCCCATAAATTCCCAGCCGAGTTTCATCGTCGCTTCCATGATCTGCGGATGGTGGATGCACACGTCGCTGTTGAGCGCCGCGGTGCCACGGATCCCGTGGCGCGACAGCATTTCCATGAATCGCCACACACCGACTCGATTGCCGTAATCGCGCAACGCCCAGTTGCGCACGTTAGGAATGCGTGCATGCGCGCGCGCGATGCGTTCGTTATTGGTGCCTGGCATTGGGTCGTCAAGATGGAAATATTCGATGTTCGGTATCACCCAGAGTGCGACGCGCGCACCGTTGGGCCATTTGAAGCCCTTGCGTTCGGAAATCGGGACAAACGGGTAGGGGCCGTAAATTTTCGGTTGCATGCGGATCTCTGTTGGTTAGAAAAAAGAAGGAAGTGCGGCGGTAAAAGGTTGCGTTTATTGATTTCGCACGGCGGTGTGGCATGCGCGAGATTTCGAATTACCATGATAAGATTAACGGAACCCTAATCATGAAGCAACTCGCCTTGTTATTAATTGCTGCGTCGACGACGGCATGGGTGTCGTTGGCGGCAGCGCAAAATTATCCCGCGAAGCCATTGCGCCTGGTGATCGGGTTTGCGCCCGGCGGTGGCGCTGACATACTTGCGCGCATGATCACGCCCAAACTCGGTGAGACGCTTGGCCAGAACATCATCATCGACAATCGTCCTGGTGCAGCTGGCAACATCGGCATTGAATCCGTAGCAAAGGCGGCACCTGACGGTTACACGTTGCTGATGGGGTTTCCTGGGCTTGCGACCAACCCGAGCTTGTATGCCAAGCTTGCCTACGATCCGTTAAAAGACTTCGCGCCAGTAAGCCTGATCGGTGAAGTGCCTAATCTCCTGGTCGCGCATCCATCCGTACCCGTTGTAACTGTGAAACAGTTGATTTCACTAGCGCGGGCTAAGCCAGGGCAGCTCAATTACGCGTCGCCTGGACTGGGAACGTCGCTGCATCTCGCGGCGGAGTTATTCAAGTCGCTCGCCAAGGTTGATATCGTGCACGTCGCATACAAGGGCGGCGCGCCGGCGGTGGCCGATTTGATGGGCGGACATGTGGATATTATGTTCGACGTGCTACCTTCGTCGCTGCCGCACGTGAATTCTGGAAAATTAAAGGCGCTCGGTATCACCAGCGTGCGACGCTCGCCACTGCTGCCGAACGTGCCAACCATAGCCGAAGATGGTTTGCCGGGCTATCAGGCCATAACCTGGAACGGAATACTTTTACCTGCCGGCACAGCCGGTGAGATTGTTACGAAGCTCAATGGTGCAATTGTCCAGGTATTGCGAGCGCCTGAAATGAAGGAGCGTCTGGCAGGTACTGGCACCGACGCGGTGTCGAACACGCCGGAACAATTCGCCGCGTTTTTGCGCGCCGAAACGGCAAAGTGGTTAGCGGTGATCAAGAGTGCGGGCATAAAGCTCGAGTAGAGAATTGCAGCACGCACGGATGGTGCGTTGCTTCTCATGTCCTCCAATCATGTCATTCAACCTATCATGACACACGATCTGTGTTTTTTGACGATTGCGCAGGCAGCCGCGTTGATCGCGACAAAGAAATTGTCGCCGGTGGAACTGACGGACGCCTATCTTGCGCGGATTGCGTCGCTCGATCCACAACTCAATGCGTTCATTACGTTGACCGCGGAACTTGCACGGGAGCAAGCGCGCAAGGCCGAGGCCGAAATCGCGGCGGGACATTTGCGAGGTCCCATGCATGGCATCCCGTTCGGGCTGAAGGACATGATTGACACGCGCGGCATCCTGACGACCGCGCATTCGAGAGTATTTGCAGAAAATATTCCGGTTGCCGACGCGACAGTGGTCACCCGACTTTATGAGGCGGGCGGCGTGCTGCTCGGCAAACTCGCTACGCACGAACTCGCGCACGGCGGACCGTCCTTCGATTTGCCGTGGCCGCCCGCGCGCAATCCGTGGAACACGGCGCATTTCACCGGCGGATCGAGCAGCGGCTCGGCTGCCGCTGTCGCGGCGGGTCTCGTTGCGGGAGCGCTGGGAACAGATACCGGCGGCTCGATCAGGAGTCCGTCGTGGCTGTGCGGCACGGTCGGCTTCAAGCCGACTTTCGGACTCGTCAGCCGGACAGGTGTGATTCCGTTTTCCGAAAATTGCGACCATGTCGGTCCGATCACTTGGACGGTGGAGGACGCCGCCATCATGCTGCAAGTGCTTGCGGGTCACGATCCCAAAGATCGCGCGAGCGCGCGTTTTACGCTTCCGGACTTGTTTCCGCAGTTGCGCGCCGGCATCGTCGGCATGCGAGTAGGATTTGTGCGCCATTTTTCAGAAGAAGATCTGCAAACAGGCGACGAACTGCGGATCGCAGTTGATGCTGCGCTCAAGGTGTTCGACGAACTTGGGGCAAAAGTCGGAGAAACGCGCTTGCGTTCTCTGCACGAATATTACGCCGTGCGCATCATGATCACGGAGTCCGAACTCTTCTCGCTGCATCTTCAGCATTTACGCGATCGACCGGGCGATTACGGCCATCATTTTCTCTCTCGCTGCCTGCCTGCATGCCTCTTTACGGCGGGTGACTATGTGGGCGCGCAGCGCGAGCGTCACCGCATGCTGCAGGAAATGCAAGGTGTATACCGGGACTATGATGCAATCATAACGATCGGCGCGGGTCCGGCGCCGAGGCTCGCGGACCATAAGAGCATCGGCGCCGCGGACAAATGGCTGAAGCCCGGACTCGGCGCGCTTGCCAGCGTGACCGGGGCACCCGCGTTGGCCCAGTGTTGCGGCTTCAGTCGCGGCGGCCTGCCGCTGGGCATGCAAATCGTCGGCCGTCCGTGGGGCGATGCTACAGTGCTGCGGATTGCGTACGCATACGAAAATGCGACGCGCTGGCGGCAACAGCGGCCGCAACTGTCGGCCAGCGCGCCCGCGCCCGTCATCCCAGTTGACTCACATGTACCATCGTCATTGCCGAATCCGGAACCGAAGCTGCGTGAAATTGCCGCTACTGCGGCGGCGCGCGCCGGGCTCAACTTAAGCGACGAGCACTTCGCGCTATTGCTGGAATCCACGCCTTACGCGCTCGCTCTGGCGCAACGCATACCGCATAATCATGGCAAGGGTGATGAAATGGCCACTACATTTTCACTGATGTGATCGAACAGGCAAAGGGGGAATGATGAGGCGGCTGGGATATGGCTTGTTGTTCGTCGGAAGCCTGGGCGTAACCGGAACATGCGATGCGCAGACTTATCCGGCGCGCAATGTGCGCATAGTGGTCCAGTATGCGGCCGGCGGCGGAGCCGATTTCGTGGCGCGCGTGCTGGCAGCCAAGCTGACCGATTTGCTTGGCCAGGCAGTTGTGGTAGACAACAAGCCGGGGGCCAACGGCGCGATTGCCAATGAACTCGTGGCGAAATCGGCACCCGATGGTTATACGCTTCTGCTGGGTGCCGCAGGCGCACTTACGATCAGCCCGGCGGTTTTTAAATCGCTCCCGTTCGACACGTTGCGCGATTTCGCGCCGGTCGCACTCGTGGCATCGAGTCCGTTTTGCGTCACGTTGCATCCGTCGGTTCCCGCGAACTCGGTCACGGAATTGATTGCGCTCGCGAAAAGCCGGCCCGGAAAACTATCGTTTGGTTCTTCGGGAACCGGCGGGTCCCCGCACCTCGCCGGCGAGCTGTTCATGAGCATGGCTGGCGTGAACATGGTGCACGTGCCGTACAAGGGACTTGCACCCGCGATCACCGACCTCATCGGCGGGCAGATTGAAATTTCGTTTGCAGACGTGGGTCTCGTGATGGCACAGATCAACGGGAAAAAGCTCAAAGCGATCGCAGTGACTGGCAGCAAGCGTTCATCTCTTTTGCCGCATGTGCCGACGGTTGCCGAGGCAGGCTTGCGCGGCTATGAAGCCGGTACCTGGTATGGAGTGCTGGCGCCGCACGGCACGCCTAGTGGCGTGGTGCGCAGGCTCAACACAGAAATCCTAAAGGTGCTCGAAATGGCGGACGTGAAGGATCGCTTGAAAACGCAGGGCGCGGATCCGGCAGGCAATTCACCTGACGAATTTCAGGAATTGCTGCGCCGCGAGATCATAAAATGGACCGAGCTTGTCAGTGCGGCGCACATCGAACTGCAGTGACGCGCGGCTAGCGTTGCGGCGGGGTAACGGCGAGTTGAGCAGTCAGCTCGTTGATGTTTCGCAGCTGATCGAAATCCTGCGTCATCGCATACACGCGCGCCGCTTGATCGGTGTTTAGTACCTCGCGCGCGGAGCGTGTGAATTTCTCTTTCAGTAGCGCGGCGGGTACTGGCACGCCCGGATCATGTCCGACCGGGCGATTGATGTTGCCTACGTAGACATGCCCGTCGACAGTGGAAATGCGGACTTCGGTCCCATAATCGTCGTTATCGCTGGGCGCGTCACGCGCAAATGCCGCCGCGTGCACGAGCGTCATTACACGTTGCACTTCGGTGTCGCGGTAGGCGTCGCCGACAAAATGCGCGAGAACGACCTCGCGACTCACGAGTGCGCGAGCGAGACAGTATTGCAGCGAGAGCTTCGCGTCCAGCGAACTTCGCGGCTGGGGACGATTAGTGTGCGCGAGGCGACGCGCGTAGGTCAGTGTATCGACGCGCGTGACTTGTTTAGGTCCAATATCGTGCATGTGCACCAGGGCGAGCAATGCATCGATGGCAGATTGCACGCTGACGCAGCACGGGTATTGCTTAATCGAGATTCCGGGTAGCGCGATGTCGAACGGCGTGCCCCATTTTTCAAGTATGCGTGCGATTGAGTAATTGCCTGCCGAATTGTAGACATTGAGGAAACCCTGTTCATGTTCGAGCGCGTCGGCATTTGCGGTATAGCCCTCTTGCCCAAGTAATGCAGCGAGCATTCCGTTTCGCGCGGCGTGGCCGACATGCAGAGATTTCGCCATTGAGCCGAGATTGGATTTGAGCCCGCAGGAAAATGACGCACCTAGCGAAAGAGCGGTCGCTGTTTGCCGCGCATCAAGCTTCAGTAGCTTCGCGCATCCGGCTGCGGCTCCGAATATTCCCAACGTTGCTGTCGCGTGCCAGCCTTTCTCGTAGTGATGAAAGTTCACACCTTTCGCGATCTGTGTTTCCGTCTCGAAACCGACGACGTAGGCGAGCAGCAAATCGCGGCCGCTTGCATTCATTTTCTCTCCGAGCGCGATCAGTGCGGGCAACACCGGTGCCGATGGATGGCCGCCGAGATGATCGGTGCAATCATCGTAATCGAGCACGTTGGCGGCGATGCCGTTGACGAATGCCGCGGCGAGCGGATTGACCCGCCGGTCGCGGCCGAAGATTGTGCTCGGTCCCGGTTCGGATGCGCATATCGTTTCACCGATACGCGATGCATCTTCTCGCGAACCCGCAAGTGCCACGCCGAGAGTGTCGAGCAAACCTATTTTCGCGTAGTCGACGGCTTCCGGTGTGATGTCCGCATGCCGTGTCGCGACGATGCGCCGCGCCAGTTCCTCTGCAAGTGTCATGAATGTTGTCTCTGGCTCTCTGATGTGTTCACGAACGTTTTGGCTCGGCAAGGCGCCCGCTCGCGGAAAACATGCCGGCGGGCTCTAACTGCCACGGGAACTTGCCGGCTACACGTTGCGCCATCGCCAGCACGAAAGGCGCAGACTCGTAGAGCAACGCGAATTGATCGGCGGAAAGCTTCAACCCCGCGCGTTCCGCGCAACGCCGGGTTTGTTCGCGCATGCCGTGGTCTGCGCCCAGAGTCCCTGTCGGGCGCGGACGCGGCGTGACCGGCACGCGCGCTACCCCCGGCATAAGTGCAGGGCGCCGTTCGCGCCACGGTGTTGCTTGCTCGTAAGCGTGTCCGGCGCGTAGTATGGTTGCATCATCGAACGGCTTGCCAGCGAGTTGCATGGACAGCGGCAGTCCGGAGACGCTGAATCCGACGCATATGGCCAATGCGGGGCCGCCCGATACCGTGAACGGCGGATAGACATTCGGGCGCTCCCATTTTTGCGCAAAGCCGTTGCCCGCTTGTTGGTCGAGGCGTGGGGCTGGGCCGCCCGCTGCGGTTAGCAGCACGTCGTACTGCCCGTAGAGTTGCTCGAACTCATCCAGCATTTGCCGGCGCAGACGTTGCGCGTTAACGTAATCCGCTGACGTGAACAAACAGGCCGCCAGCGTGCGACCGAGAAAGTCGGCGCCGAAGTCCTGCGGCCGGGTCACGAGATCGCGTTGGTGCACGGAAAAAATTTCGCTCTCTGCTATCACTTGTTTCACGTCGTAGTAGTCCTGCAGATGACGCATGCGCACGTTGCTGACGCGTGCACCGAGTTCGCCGAACACTTTGACGGCGGTATCCAGTGCGGCTGCAAGTTCCGCATTGACAGGCGCGTCCTCTTCCCAAAAGTGGCGGATGACGCCGATGCGCAAGCCGCGCACGTCGCGAACAAGCGCCGCACGGTAGTCGGGCACCGGTCGATTCGCACTGGTGGGATCGTTGCGGTCGTAACCGGCGACGGCGCCCAGCCCGATCGCGCAGTCCTCCACGGTCCATGCGAGCGGGCCGCAATGATCGAAGCTGTAAGAATTCGGAATGACGCCATGACGGCTGACGAGGCCGTAGGTCGGTTTGAATCCGGCTATGCCGCACAATGCTGCGGGTATGCGTATAGAGCCGCCGGTATCAGTGCCCAAAGTCAGAGGCGCAAAGCCTGCGGCAACCGCAGCGCCGGGGCCGGTGCTGGAGCTACCGGTGAAATGCGCCGGGTTCCACGGATTGCGCGCTGGCGGCCACGGCAGGTCGAACGAAGGTCCACCGTGTGCGAATTCGTGTGTCGACAGCTTGCCCAGCAGTACGGCGCCAGCATTGTAAAGTCTGGTCACCACGGTCGCATCGTGCGCAGGAAAATTATCGATGGCGATCTTGGAATGTCCCGAGGTGAGTATGCCCGCGGTGTTGATGATGTCCTTCAGCGCAAACGGGATACCATGCATGGGGCCTCGGTAGCGGCCCGCGCTGATTTCGGCTTCTGCCGCGCGCGCCTGTTTTAAGGCGAGTTCCCCGGTGACGGTGATAAATGCGTTGATCTGCGAGTCGAGTGCCGCGACACGGTCGAGCAGCGCCTGCGTTAGTTCAACGCACGAAATCTGCCGCTGTTCGATTAGCCGCGCCGCAGTGGAGATAGTCAGTTGGTGAAAATCCATGGTTCGGTTGTCCGTCGATGTGGGTATTACTTTGTACTTTGCTCCATAGTAGTTTACCGCTGAATGAAAGGTTGACGCAGGAGTCAAAAAATGACTGTACGCCGCAATAGTCGCGTCGTGGATGTTGGGACGTTACGTGCGGGGTGCGAAATGCTAAATATTAGCCTGAAGGGGCGTTGCCGCACAGTCTTGCAGAGATTGGCGCGTGTGCTACCGTTCGCACTCATGCGCGATCTGCTGCTCCTTGCGATTCACCTGTTCGTAACCGTCGCGAAACTCCT
>JANXRI010000071.1 GCA_025353085.1 Betaproteobacteria bacterium | reverse complement strand
CGCGAGGAATGAACAGATTGCCTGGCGTCACGACGATATCCATAAAAACGCTCAGGAATGACAGGCTCGGATAGACGGCAATATGGTGAATGAGAACATGATCGTAATCGGCCAGCCACCGGTTGCCGATGCGTAGCTGCTGGCCGTTCTTGTCGAGCGGCGTGATATGGGTGACCACGATGCCGCCGCCTTTGGATGCAGCCAGGCATCGCTCAAGCCGGCTGGGTGCGTACCGATCGTCGGCGTCGAGGATGGTGAGATATTCGCCGCGTGCGGCAGCGAAGCCTGTATTGAAGGATTCAGCCATCCTGCAATGCTTTTTCGAAATGATTCGGACTTCGATGCCCGCCGGAGCTGTCGCGATCACGGCTTCAACTTCGGGCAGGCAGCCGCCATCCGCGGTGCTGTCGACGACAACCAGCTCGATCGGGCGATACGTTTGATCGATGATCGAACGCACTGCCTCTGCGGCGTGCCGAGAATAATCGCGCAAGGGCAGAATGACAGATATCAACGGGGTCGGTATGTTCATCTTCAACGGTTTGGCCTCACCCGCTGCAATGTTCCGCGCTTTTACACTGGGCTGCTATTAGGCGAACCCGGGCATCATTTTTTTCAAGGAAGCGCCAGGAATCGTCCAGTTTTTACCCGCGCGCCGGCGCGAATTGTATCCCGGGCGAGTATCGACCGTTGCCATTTTCTATGTTACACGTTCACTTGAATTAACGACGCAGTGCACGCTGCACCGGGGAATGGGCTGGAGCGCTGTTTGCCGGGTGAGGCGTTACACCACCGCTGACTCATCAAGGCACAGGCAATCGCACGCGTAAAGTTTGATGCGCTAACGAAACGCGTAAGGGACGGAACGCCGACTATGGAATTTACCGGTGAACGCTTTGTGCCTGGCGTACGTGGCGAGATCGAGCTTGAGCGTTTGCATCGTTTTTTAACCGGTCGCTTGATCAGGTTGTTTCACGTGATAAAACATCACGCGGTGCTATCTAAAGTGGTGAGACGAGTGCCCGAACGCCATCAACAGACGATAAAGACATTCCTGCTTAACGCTCAAAGCAGATTCAGGCGCCCGGCCGCGGGAGTCGAGGGAGGCCGCATGGCTGCAAGCCGTTTCAGCAAAGCGCGGCGTAAGTAAGCTGGCCGGGCGCAACCAACATGATCTATATCTTCGTCGCATTGGCGGTCTCCTTTGTGGCGACTTTGGTCGTCATACGCGCGCACCTTGCGCGCTCGCGGCATAGTGACCAGCTGCCGTCTGCCGCGTGTTCTCGGCGGGCGCGCGATCTGCCGATGCACGGGCTCGGTCGCACGGGTGGCATCGGTCTTGCCATAGGACTATCGGTTAGCCTCGCGGCACGCGCGTTCGACGATGCGCCTTACGCAATGAGCAGCGCGCGCATCGGCCTGCTTTTGCTCGTTAGCGCAGCGCCCGTTTTTGCAGCGGGACTGGTCGAAGACTTCACCCAACGCGTGAGCAAAGAGGTGCGGCTTGGCGCCGCGCTCATTTCGGCCGCGCTCGCCGGTTGGTTGCTTGGCGCCTGGATCGTACGCCTCGATGTGCCGATGCTCGAAGCGGGCATTGCGGTCCCGGTGGTCTCCGTACTATTCACATGCCTGCTGGTCGCCGGCCTCACCAACGCTTTCAATGTGATCGATGGATTCAACGGGCTCGCCGGCGGAGTGGCCGCGCTGATCCTGCTGGGAATCGCATATGTTGGATTCAAAGTTGGCGATGTTGCGTTAGTCGCCGCGGCGCTCACCGCTGTGGGCGCGATTGCCGGATTCATGTTGCTCAATTTCCCGCGCGGACTGGTTTATCTCGGCGATGGCGGCGCCTATCTGCTCGGTTTCTGGATCGCAGTCCTGCTGGTGCTCTTGGTCGGGCGGAATCCCGAGGTGTCCCCATGGTTTCCGGTACTCTTGTGCGCATACCCGGTGTGTGAACTTTTGTTTTCGATTTATCGGCGCGGCATCGTGCGCCGTGTTCATCCCGGGCTACCCGACCTCGCGCACTTGCATCATTTGATCTACAAGCGGCTCGTCCGCTGGCTCGTCGGCACCGGCCTGCCGGCGCACCGTACGCAGCGGAATTCGCTGACTGCGCCTTATCTATGGATCCTGACGTCGGTTGGCGTAGCGCCCGCCATGGTGTTCTGGAAAACCACCGCGGCTTTGCAGATCGGCGCGGCGATTTTTGCCGTCGTTTACCTATACGCTTATGCGCGCATTGTGAAATTCCGGGCGCCCCGCTGGTGGGTATTGCGCAAGCCTGGCCAACCGCCGCGGCGCCGGCCGGAGCAGCAGTGATTCTTCAACGTACTTTCTGGACGAGTCTTGCGGGAATCTGCGTAACCGCCATCGTCGCGACCGTGCCGATATTGATGAGTGGCGTCATGGACCGCGGCATTGAAATTACCAAGCTCTCCGTAGCGGCGCCGCTTGCGGTGCTCGCATTAGGCGCAGCGCTATTGTCGGGTGAATGCAAGCGCTGGGCCGAGCACAGTGCGGCAGTCAAAATTGCGGCGGGTTCGCTGATTGCCTTCCTGGTACTCGCGGCGTTTTCCGCCGCTTTCTCAGAACATCCACAGGTGGCAATTTTTGGCGAGTACTACCGACGTGAAGGCGTCCTGACGTGGTGGATTTACGGCGCCTTGTTTTTTGCCGTGCTGGCATGGGCGCATCGCGCAGACCGTATCGCGGGCGTACTCGACGCGTTGCTGCTGGCAAGCGTAATTCCGGTGGCTTATGCGCTGGTGCAACGCCTGGACCTGAATTTTTTCGTGTTGAATACGCGCGATCTGGCGCGGCCCGGGGGAACACTGGGGAATCCGGTTTTTCTCGCGGCTTACCTCGCGCTTCTGTTGCCCATCACTAGCGTGCGGTGCTGGCAAACGCGCCGCCAGCCGCGACTAATGGCGCTGTGGTCATTCGTAGCGCTGCTGCAAGCAGCGGGGCTGCTGGTCACGCAGACGCGCGGACCGTTGCTGGCGCTTTTGACCGGCATGTTGATGCTTGCCTGTCTTGCTGCGGCGTATGCGCGCGCGCAGCGCGTGTTGTTGTCCGCGATCGTGCTGCTGGCCGGAGTGTTCCTGTCCATACTTGTGATCAACATGCTGCCCGACGCTGAGCAACGGCTGCAGGACGTTCCCGTTATCGGCCGCATGGTTATCCGGCTCGAGCGGGTTGCGACGGGCGCACCGACGCGTGCCACGCGCAGTGTTGCGGCGCGATTGGGGTTATGGCAAACGGGCATCGCGACCTTCGCCGCCGCACCGCTTACTCAACAGCTCATGGGTTATGGGCCGGAATCGGCTTATCTGAATTATTTTCCGCACCTGCCGGCGCTGCTAATGCAGGTCGACGACTATGAGGCATCCAAGACCTATGACCGCTTGCATGCCGACACGCTCGACATCGGGCTGAATTTTGGACTCGTCGGTTGGATGGCCTATTGCTTATTCTTCGGCAGCGTGGTGTATGCAGCCGCGCGTGCGCTGTTCGGTTTCTCGGGGCGCGCGTGGGCGTTTTTTGCGATGATGATCCTGGGCGGCGCGGCGTGCGCTGCGGTTGCCGTGACGACAGGCTTCATATCAGCGGCGGTACCGGCGTTTGGTCTTGGGATAGGCGCCGGCTGGTATTTGTTTTTGCTGGTTTGTGCATGGCGCGCGATAACACGCGGTGTTCCCGCCGGGGCTGGACCCGGCCACTGGGCTCTGCTGGCCGGACTGACCACCGCGCTGATCGGGTTTTGGCTGGATGCACAGATCAATATTCCGGTGCTCACCACCCGCCTCATTTCGTTCCTCATCGCGGCGTTGATTCTCGTGATCGCAGAGGGAATTAGCCGCACCAAAATCGACGGTGTGAGCGGCAGTTCGTGCAGGCGAGACAGTCTGTGGATCTGCGGCGTCGCTTTTTCGTTGGTCGCAGCTTGTGCCGGCTTTATGCCGATGGCTATTTTCGATTCGCCAGCAGGCGACCCGGACAAATGGCATTGGTTGCCGCGACTGCTGCCGCTGCTCTCGTTTCTGCCCTTTGTTGCATGGAC
>JANXRI010000060.1 GCA_025353085.1 Betaproteobacteria bacterium | reverse complement strand
CACGGCCGTCGTCGCACTGAATGCCCGTGACAGCGCAGTTTTCGATGATGTCGACACCGAGCGCGCTGGCGGCGCGCGCATAACCCCACGCGACCGCGTCATGGCGTGCGTTGCCCCCGCGCCTTTGCACGATGCCGCCCAGCACCGGATAACGCGACCCCGCGTTGAGATCAAGCAGCGGTACCCAGCGTTTAACTTCGGCCGGCGTCAGCAGATCGCAATCGATGCCGTTCAAATACATGGCGGACGCGCGCCGTTCCATTTCGTTCAACTCGTGGCGTGTAAACGCGAGATTGACCACGCCGCGCTGGCTGAACATCGTGTTGAAGTTGAGTTCTTCGCTCAGGCCTTCCCACAGTTTCAACGCATGCTCGTATAAATGCGCGCTGTCGTCCCACATGTAATTCGAGCGGACGACCGTGGTGTTGCGGCCGGTGTTGCCGAGTCCGATCGGGCCCTTTTCAATCACTGCGACATTGCGCATGCCGTGGTTCTTCGCGAGATAGTACGCGGTCGCGAGCCCGTGCCCGCCGCCGCCGACGATTATAAAGTCATAGGATTTTTTCGGCGTCGCAGCGCGCCAGGCGCGCGGCCAGCGCGTGTGGCCTGAAAGCGCGTTGCGCGCGAGATTGAATAGCGAGTAGCGCATCGTCCGCCGCGCTATTCCATGCGGAACATCTTGGGCCCGCCGACCGGTACCACCATCAGATCTTCGCCCCCCACGATATTTCCGCTAAACAATTTCGAAATTTCGCGCACGAGGGTGTTCACGCTTGCCCGTTTCAAGCCACCGGTGGTGCGAAGCCGGCCCGTGGTCAATCACGATCACGTCGGCGTCGATTTCGATGAGATTGCGCGAACTCGCGCGCTTCAACGACGGTGTCGGCGTGCTGGCGCCCGGCAGGGTGAGCTTCATCGTTTTCGTCGCGGCTGGATATTTATCTTGATAGCACGGTTCTCAAGCCCGATTCTAGCGTGTAGACTTTTCGCAGTCATCCACGCCAGAGTCCACTCATGCCGCTGCGCCTTCTGTATTGCTTCGCTTCTTGCGCGCTCATCACCACAGCCTATGCGCAAAATTATCCCGCCAAGCCGGTGCGCCTGATCGTGCCGTGGCCGGCGGGCGGAACCACCGACATTCTCGGCCGCGTGATCGGTCAGAAATTAAATGAAGCATGGGGTCAACCCGTCGTGATCGAGAATCGTGGCGGCGCTGCCGGCAACATCGGCACCGAAGTCGTCGTCAAAGCGCCGGCCGATGGTTATACGCTGCTGTTCGGCAATATGGGCACGCATGCAACCAATCAATTCATGTATAGTAGAATGACGTTCGATCCGGTCGCGGACCTGGCACCCATTTCGCTGGTGGCAAACGTGGGGACCGTCCTCGTCGTGCATCCGAATCTGCCGGTTAAGAACGTCAGGGAATTGGTGGCGCTCGCCAGGAAGCGACCCGGCCAGCTTGATTTCGCGTCAGGCGGCGTCGGCAGCTTCAATCAGTTGTGCGCCGAACTCCTGAAGATGGAGTCCGGCATCGATATCGTCCACGTGCCTTATAAAGGGGGCGCGCCCGCGGTCGCCGATTTGCTGGGCGGCCACGTCGCGATGCTGTTTACCGGCGCCCCTGTGACGATGTCCCACATTAAAGCGGGCAAGCTCAAAATTCTCGCGGTCACCGATTCGAAACGCATCGGCGCACTGCCGGACGTGCCGACCGTCGGCGAATCGCTGCCCGGTTATGAGTTCAACAACTGGTATGGATTTCTTGCACCGCTGAAACTGCCGCGCCCGTTGATGGACAAAGTGAATGCCGATCTAGTCCGCGTGCTCGCGCTGCCCGACGTGAGGGAAAGATTCACCGCGCTCGGCGCGGACATCACGCCCAGCACGCCCGAACGCTTCGGCGCCGTCATGAGAGCTGACGCTGACAAATGGGGCAAGGTCGTCAAAGCCGCCCACATCAAAGCGGACTGATCGCAACGATTTCACTGTTACCGAAAAGAGAGCGCCATGCCGAAACCGTCGGCGACGGCGACAGAGCCTCCAGTCACAAGTCAATCATGACCTGCACCGTGCGCGACCGGTATTCGCGCTGATGCAACACGTAGACCACCCCGGTCGTAATCGCGATCATCAGTACCGGGTGTAAAAACCACGCCAGTGCGGCGAGGCCGAAATAATACGCGCGCAGCCCGTTGTTGAAATTGCCGTTCGCGAAGTTGACGATCAGCGTGATGCGGTCGATGTGCGGCGCATATTCCTCGGCGTCCGCCGGCGGCTTGCGGGTCGCGCCGATCAGGATCGAGCACAAACCGAACTGGCGAATCGACCACGAGAATTTGAAAAACGCGTAAACGAAAATCAGCACGAGCAGCAGGATTTTGAGTTCCCACACGCGCTCGGACACCTGCTGACCGAACGGCAACTCGGCGAGCACGCCGGCTGCTTTCTCGGCGTAACCCATTAACGCCACCAGCGCGCCCAAAATCAGCATGGTGGTCGATGCAAAAAACTGCGAGCTACGCGTCAAATTGCGCATTACGTTGACGTCGAGCATGCGATTGTCACGCTCAACCATGCGCGCGATCCAGTCGCGCACAAAGCGATCGGTCTGGCGGCGCAGCGCGGGCCTTCGCGTGGCGCGGTAATCCGCGTACCACACGTAAAAAACCCATGCTGTTGCGAACCACAGCAGCGCAAGCATGTCGAGCCACGGCAGCGGCAGGCGGCCGAGAAAAATGTTCAGCGTCATGCGAATAACGTCAGCACGCCGGTGTAGCCGTATAAACGGTTGTGTGAAATCTCGCCGTTGCAGAAAAATCCGACCAATGGAAAATCGCCGAACGCACCTTTGATCATTTGCAATTCTTCCGACTCAGGGCCGAACAGATTGGCGCCGCGGCCGAGACACGAGTAGTAAACGCCGCCGCGCGGCCGCGTGTAGAGGCCCTGCTTTATGCTGTCGAGCATGCGCGTCATGTCCTGGGTGGCGCTTTTGGTGTCGCGGCGGCAGAACATAATCGGTCCCCCATTTTCTACGAGGTCGCCAATGGCGACGATGCCGCGGGCCGGGTCGATGCCGACCAAGTTGCGCACCAGATAATCGCCAGTGTCCGTGCCAGTGATCGGCAGTCCCGCAAAAATCACGCCACCGAGACGGTTTAGATCGCGCGCGAGCCGTTCGCCAACGTCTTCCTTCAGCACGTCGAGCGCTGGCCGGCCGTCAATCTTGAAGATGATATTGCGTTGCGCCTGCGTGATTACGCGCTTGGGGCCGATCGGCGAACAACCCTGCGTGAGGCGCGTCGCTATGGTTACATCGTCAGCAAACATCACGCCGGAGATTCCGCCCTCAGTGAGTTTGTCGGCGATTTGCGGATTCTGCTGACGCGAACTGGAGAGGCCGCCAACCACAAACCCGCTTTCGAGCTTGGCGGCGAGACCCTTGATCAGCTCAGGCACGTCGTTATTGCGCGGATCGGCGTGGATGATCGCGAAATTGGCTGGCCGGTCGCCGCAGGTAAAGCGCTTGATCTCGAGGTCGTCGGCCGAGCGCAGGCCCGAAAAGACCTTGAAGGCGCCAGGCGAAAATTCGCCGAGCATGACCGCCATCGCCGGTTCGTCGAGATATTCGTGCCCGCTCACGCAGATGCCGATGCCGACGGTGCCAACCCAATGCGGGCAGCCGGTACGCTGCCGGAAAAATTGGAGGATATCGGCCACGTGCCCGGACAGCACGTCGGTCACGTATAAAAATCCCAAACTCGCCGGCGGTCCGCCTAATTGAGCAAGGCAGTTTTCCGCGGCAGTTTGCCAGACCGCGGCGGCGGCGTGCGCAGAGCGGAATACGGGAGTCATGCGACGTATTATCACCGTTGCGGCGGCGGCCGCACCAGACTTGTTGCAGGAATTCGACGTGCGGCTGGTCAGCGCAGTCGACAATTCCGGCCCGCAGCATCAGGGGCAGGCGCGCGCGGCTAATGGAAAAACTGTCCGTCCTTGCCGAGCACCGTCAGGTCCACAAAGGTAGTGCCGCTCCTGTCGTCAGGCCCATAAGTCACGGAAATGTCGCCAAGATCCACGCGCGCCATCGACTCCAGGCCTTTGATCAGTTTCTCGCGCGTCGGTTGCGGACCCGCGCGGCGCAATCCTTCGACGAGGACCTTCGCGGCGATGAAGCCTTCGATCGCAGCATAAGAGGCAGTCATATCGCGGCCTTTGATCGCTTTTAGAAATTCGCTCGAGATCGGCGTCGTCACGGCGAACGGATACGGTGAGACCTGGCTGATGACGACGCCGTTCACATTCGGCCCCAGCGCCTTAACGAATGAATTGGCGCTCAGGTTTGAAAGCGTAAAAAACATCGGGCTTCTGTCTTGCGCCTTCATCTGAGCAATGAAAGCGGGCGCTGAATCGACCGCGGCGGCGATGACGACAGCTTGCGGATTGTCGGCGGCGATTTGCTTGACCGCCGGTTCCACCTTCAGCGTGCCGCGCTCGTAACTCGCGACGCTCGAGGGCGCCATCTTTTTCTCCTGCATCGCCTTTTGTACCCCGGCCAGCACATCTTTGCCAAACGCGCCGTCATCATGCATAACGGCGATTTTGGTGATGCCGAGCGACACCAGATGGTTCACGATCGCGGTGGTCTCCGAGTGGTAACTTGCACGCACCGGAAACAGATATTTGCGCGGCGGCGAATACATCGACTGAGCGCCAGTCGACGGGGCGATCAACGGCACCCTGGCCTTCGCTGCGACCGGGTACGCGGCTTCGGTGTTGGGGGTACCACGAAACAAAAAAAGCGCAAACACTTTTTTATCTTCGATCAGCTGCCGCGTAACTTCAGCCGTTTTTTTAGCGTCGAAGCCGTCGTCCACCGACTCGAGCATGATCTTGCGTCCATGCACCCCGCCGTTGGCATTCACGGCCTCGAGGTAAGCCATCGCGCCGGCTTTCTGCTCTTTAACGGCGCCCCCCACCGAACCGGTAAACCCGGCCGACTGACCGATCAGAATCCGGTCTTTGGTTATGCCATCTTCGGCCTGCGCCTGAGCGAAGATTATGAGCGGGACGACCGCCATTAGCCGGCACCAGATCGAACCGCGAGCCTTGACCATAACCGCCTCCCCCGTTACAAATTTGTAGAACAGTAGCGCAGTGCCCGCCAGCAACTCGCAATCATTGTAACAAGTTTGCTCTTCGAGTATTACTTGAAGATTAAAATCTATCAAAATGATAGACTTGCGCTTTAATGGTATTTCGGTCTAGACTTTGAGGTTGTCAGGGAAGCCGGGAAACCCCCAAAATGCCGCCAGCCGGCCCCGCGCGGGTTAGGTGATCGGACAGACGGCGCTGGTCATAATCTACAAAGGGACGACGCCTATGACTGCCGGAATAAAGGTACTTGTCATCGACGATAGCAATACGATACGGCGCAGCGCCGAAGCGTTCCTGCGCCAGGCCGGTTTCAATGTCGTGCTCGCGGAGGACGGCTTCGATGCATTGTCGAAGATCAGCGACCATCACCCCGAAGTCATCTTTGTCGACATCATGATGCCGCGGCTGGATGGCTACCAGACCTGTGCGCTGATCAAGCAAAACCCAACGTTTAAAACAACACCCGTCATCATGCTGTCGAGCAAGGACGGCATCTTTGATCGTGCACGCGGAAAGTTGGCCGGTTCCGATCAATACTTAACCAAGCCGTTCACCAAAGAGGCCTTGGTCGAGGCGGTTCACCGCCATGCGTCACGCGCCGCGCCCTGAACCGATGGCCCAAGGAAGACTCATGATTAAAAATGTCCTGATCGTCGAGGATTCGCCGACCGACAGCAAGGTGTTGTGCGACATCCTCACCAAAAACGGATTCGGCGTCGTCGCGGTGGGCAGCGCTGAAGAAGCGCTGGCAAGAGTCAAACACACCAAACCCGACCTCGTTCTGATGGACGTCGTGTTGCCAGGGCAGAACGGCTTTCAGGCAACGCGCACGCTCGCCCGCGACGATGCGACCAAAGACGTGCCGGTCATCATTTGCTCGTCCAAAGGCCAGGCAACCGACAAAGTTTGGGGGATGCGGCAAGGTGCGAAGAATTATCTTGTCAAGCCGGTGAAACAGTCGGAGCTGCTCGCCATGATTGCGGCGCTCGGATAGGAGCCCGTGCCCGCACCGACTTCATTACGCGACTATCAACGCGGCCTGTCAGCACAGCTTGCAGATCTGCAAACGCTTCGGCCCGCATCGAAACTTGGCATCGTCTCAGGTAACCGCCATTGGCTAGTCGATCTGCTCGACACGGGCGAGGTCATCCCAGTGCCGGCCATCGCCGCCGTGCCGCTGACACGTGCTTGGTACGCAGGAGTAGCCAACGTGCGGGGCAACCTCTATAGCGTGATCGACTTTTCGGCGTTCATAGGCGGTGCGCCGGCCGTGCGCAGTGACAGCTCACGCTTGATCCTCATCAGCGAGAAGTACCGAGTGGGCTGCGCGCTCCTTATCGACGCTGTCGCCGGCTTACGCAATCCCCAACTATTTGTGCGCACGACCGACGCGGCGGATCGCGAGCCGTGGGTCGAGGGCCATTACACTGACCGCGAAAAGAAGCCCTGGAGCGAGCTTGCCGTAGGGCACCTGATTCAGCATCCGGATTTTCTGGAAATAGGGACGCGTGCTGATGAGGTATGAAGCGCTGAGGCGGAGATGCACCCTTGACGCTGAAACACGAATGCCCGCACCTAGTCGCAATGCATGATGAACTGAGGAGGACGTATGGCTTTTCAATTTTCCGCACTGCAGTTGCCCTGGCTTGGGCGGCGCAAAACTGCAGCTGATGGCGATGCGTCAGCGCGGCCTGCAACCGGTCGCAGAGCGCTGGCCACGCTTGCCAAAATATCGGTCGGCGCTCAACTAGGCCTATTAATCGGTCTGCTCGCCGGCTGCCTGATCGTCGATGCCGTGCTCGTACATCTTGAAACCCGGCAGTCCGCAAATGCGACCACCTATATCGCGCGCGCAGGCAAACTCAGAACGTTGTCGCAACGACTCGCCAAGGCCGCACTGCAGGCGACTTTCGGCAACGTCGCAGCCCTCACGCAGCTGCGTGAAAGCCGCGACGAGTTTTCAGAAATTGTAAAGCTCCTGACCGCGGGCGGCCCCGCCGGCAATGTTAATCTGCCCCCGACGTCGCCATTCGCGCGCGACGCCCTCGATAAACTCGTGATCGAGTGGAATAAAACCGAGAAGAATGCGAGCGTAGTCGTGAATGAGCAGAAAACCCTGCTGGGTCTGGGCGCCGCCGTCCGCAATATAAACGGGCGCAACTCCACGCTGTCCGATTTAGCGGAAGAAGTTGCAGCGCTGACCGTTTCGTCAGCGCCGTCTTCGCGTCATTCCATCGTGGCGGGCGAACTCATGGTGCTGACGCAGCGGATCGCTAAAAATGCCAATATCATGTTGGGCGGCGATACCATCGATCCGGAAGTCGCTTTTCTGCTCAGTAAAGATACCAACACTTTCCGTGACAATCTGCAAAGCCTGATCAACGGCAAAGAAAGCACGCGGATTGCGCCGGTGACCAATCCTGAAGCCAAAGCCAAGCTGGCCGAACTCGCAACGGCGTTCAAAGAATATCTGCGCAGCATCACCGAAATTCTCGGCAATTCGCAGGCGCAGGTAAAAGCCAAGCAGGCGGCGCGCGACGTATTCCTCGCCAGCGACGCATTGCTCGCCGCGTCGGACGTGCTGGTCGCACGATATGAAGAAGAGCAGCACCAGCGCTCGAATTTGGTCTGGCTCGGTATCGTCTCGCTGCTGGCAGTCGTCGCCGTTGCGCTGGCCATCGCGGTGTACGTTGCCGACAGCCGCCGGCGCGTCGCCGCCAGCGAACGTCAGAACGTGGTTACGCAAGAGGCGATCCTGCGGCTGCTGAACGAAATCAGCGAACTTGCCGAAGGCAACCTGACCGTGCGCGCGGCAGTAACCGAGGACATTACCGGCGCGATCGCGGATTCGATCAACGCCACCATAGATGAACTTCGGCGGCTGGTCTCCGGTATCACGACTGCCGCCAATCAGGTCACGACCGCCACCGGTGAAGCGCAAAAGATCACCGGCCAGTTGCTGCAGGCTGCGCAGAAACAATCCGGCGAAATTCGCGACACAAGCCAAGCGGTAACACGCATCACTGAATCGATTAATCAAGTGTCCGCCAACGCGGCGGAGTCTGCGCGCGTGGCAGAAAACTCGCTTGCCGCCGCCGGCAAAGGCGCCCTCGCCGTTCAAAACGCGATCCAGGGCATGAACGACATTCGCGAGCAGATTCAGGAAACCGCGAAACGGATCAAACGGCTCGGCGAGAGTTCACAGGAAATCGGCGAAATCGTGCAGCTTATTTCTGACATCACGGAGCAAACCAACGTGCTCGCGCTGAATGCGGCGATCCAGGCGGCATCGGCCGGCGAAGCGGGACGCGGCTTCACGGTAGTCGCGGAGGAAGTGCAGCGGCTCGCCGAACGCTCCGCTGAGGCTACCAAGCATATCAGCGCAATCGTCAGAAGCATTCAGTCGGACACCCAGGAGACAGCCGTTGCAATGGAGCGCAGCACGCAGGGCGTAGTCGAGGGCGCCAAAATCGCCGACTCCGCAGGCAAGGCCCTGCAGGAAATCGGCTCGGTGTCCCGCCAGTTGGCGACGCTGATCGCCGCCATTTCCACCGCCACGACCTCGCAGGCCGAGGCCGCCGCGCAAGTCGTGGCGCGCATGCAAGACATCCTTGGCGTCACCAACCTCACGACCGAAGGCACCAGCAAAACCGCCGCCTCGACCCAGCAACTGGCGGCACTCGCGCAGGAACTCAAGCTTTCGGTGGCTGGCTTCAAGCTGGCCTGATACGCCATGGCAACGCGATCCGACGTGACGATAGACCTGTTGTCATGGGTCAAGGCGGAGATCGATCACGCGTTCAAGCTGGTGCGCGAGCAAACGGCCACCTTCCTCGCTCAAAGCGACAACCCCGGCGTGCTGCGCGAGTGTCCGGCCGAACTGCACCAGGTACACGGCGCGCTGTTCATGGTCGGGCTCGACGGCGCCGCCCAGGTGTGCGCCGTGATGGAACGCGCCTACCTGGCCCTGCTCGATGGAGACCGGGCAACTAAGTCGACCGTCTCGACAATCGACCGCAGCGTCTATGCATTAAGCCAGTTTCTCGACGATCTCGCCAAAGGCGAGCCGAACGTACCGCTGAAACTGTTTTCGTTATACCGCGACCTGTCACAACTACACGGCGGTGGAGCGGTCACTGAACTGGATTTATTTTTTCCCGACCTTACAGTTCGCACATCCGCGCACGCCGACATTGCATTCGCACCGGTCGATCCCGCCAAATATCTGCGCTCACAGCGCGCATATTTCCAGCGCGGAATGGTGGCGTGGCTGCGCGACCCCGGCAGTGAACGCGGGCTGCGCGAAATGCAGATTGCGGTCGACGGCATCGATCGTATTGCCGAGCAGCTGACGACGCCTCGCGGGTTATGGTGGGTGGCGGTCGGCTTTCTCGACGCAATGATATCGAGCAGGAACACGGCATGGCTCGCCGACGCCAAGCGGTTGTGCATGCGTTTCGACAAATTCCTGCGTGATCTTAGCAATGATGCCGAAGCGCGCGACCCCCTGCTCTTCAGGCAAATGCTTTATCTCGTCGCCACCAGCGATGTGTCGACGCGCCGGATCGGGGAAATAAAACTTCTCTTCCGGCTGGACAGTCAGTTTCCCGAGCCGGCCGTGCCCGGGCTCATGGAATACGACATGGAGAGCCTGCAACCTGCGCTCGAGGATATGCGCGCGCGCCTCGAAGTCGCCAAAAGCGCATGGGTGCAATATACGTCGGGCGAACCGAAGAGCTTGATCCTGTTGCGCGACGTGGCGAAGAAACTGCATGAAAAAGCCAGCGAACTCGGCAACCAGCACCTCGTCCGCCTGCTCGAAGTCGTCGTCTTCGTAGCCACCCGTCTGCCGGAAAAATATCCGAGACAACAATACATGATCGTCGAGATGGTCGCGATGGCGCTCATGATCGAGCATATTCTTGATACGTTCACCAATCCGCTCATCGACCTCGAACAACAAGTCACGATCATGGCCGGCTGGTTGCTCGACGCCGCACGAGGCAAATCCCGGCGCGGCGAACCGCCGCCCGGTCTGCGCTCCGATCTTACGCAACAAATCAGCGACATTCAGTTGCGCGCGCAGATTGCGAAGGAAATCGCGGTCAATCTGCAGCGCATCGAGCAGGCTTTGGAACTGATGGTGCGCGAGCCGGGCAAGCGTGCGAGTTTGGGCCAGATGCCGGGACTGATCAAACAGATTCATGGCGCCCTCGTCATGCTGTGTTTCGAGCGCGCCGACACTTTGCTCTCGGTGTGCGGCCGGCTTATCGTCGACTGCGTGAGCGCTGGCTCGAATAACGCAGCGGGTGACATGGACCGCGTTGCTGAAGGTTTGAGCAGCCTGCAACTTTATCTTGAACCGATGAATCGCGGGCGGCCGCCGGCCGATCATGTAATCGATGCTTTTCTTGTCAGCGTCCGGACCGGTGGCGTGCAGTCCGCGCAAGACGCTGTGGGGACGTTTGAGACCCTTCCAATTGCCGACGTCGCCGTGCCGGCCACCGCGCCCGCGCAGCCTTCAAAAAGCGCAACGGCCGCCGCCGTCGAGGCTCTCGCCGCCGCCGTTGCATCCGATGCGACGCCGCGCGAGCCCGAAGTCAGGCCGCCGCTCAATATTAACGAACCCATTTCCGTCATCAACCGCCGCACTTCCAGGGAGTTGCTGGGCGTATTCCTCGACGAGGCCAAGCAAGTGTTGGGCGAGCTTTACGAAACGCTGCCGGCATGTCGCGAGCAACCGACCGAACTCAAAGCGCTGGTTATCATCCGGCGCGCTTTCCACACGCTAAAAGGCAGTGGCCGTATGGTCGGCGTTAACGACCTGGCCGAAATCGCGTGGGAACTCGAGCAATTGTTGAATCAGGCGCTCGAACGCGATGTGCCGGTGACGGCGGGGCTCCTCGATTTGATCGAGCGCGCGCATAAGGCGTTCTCCGCGTGGATCTCCGAACTCGCCGCGCATGCGCGCGCCGACGTGCATGGCGAGGCGTTGATTGCACGCGCGCGCGAACTCAAAGCGACGATGCAGGCGGCAGCTCAGGCGCCCGACTTCACGACCGATGCGCAGGAATTGTCGGGCACAAGCATGGTGACGGATGGAGCGCCGCCGACCGGTTCGCCGCTTCGAACAGAGTCTGCGCACGGGCTCGAACCCGCAAAAACGCCGGTGCCCGGGCAAGAATACCTGAACGTAGCGGCTGCCGTGCCGCCCGCTGTCGCCGAGCCGCCGCCGGCAGAGATGGTCATTGGCGAACTCACCATCGCCCAGGGTCTTTATGACGTCTATCTCAAAGAGGCTAATGAGCATCTCGCGACGCTCGATATTGAATTTTCCGCATGGCGTGCACGCGGGCCGTCACCGCTCGCGCGTGAATTCATGCGTGCCGCGCACACACTGGCGAGCATATCGCGTTCAACCGGCTTTGCCGACGTCGCCGCGCTCGCAGAGGCGGTCGAAAACTGGCTGCCTTATGCGCCCCGCGTTACCGAGCCCGCACAAAGCGAACTGATTAAGGCGAGCCTCGCGCGACTCAGCGAGATGATCGCAGCCGTTGCGCACAAGCAGGCGCCGCAACCCGCTCCTGCTGAAGTGCAGGCGCTGTCCGCCCTGAGCGCTGAACTTGCGGCAGCGCCCGCGCAGATGGACGACTATGCGCGCTCCGGCATGCAGTCGGAGGCGCACGTGATCGGCAATGCAATTGCGTCGGCGCGGCGACGCGAGCAACGCATCATCCAGGACGACATCGACCAGCAGCTGCTGCCGGTGTTTATCGAGGAAGCGGCGACGCTGCTGCCGGTGATCGGCGCTGACTTGCGCGCCTGGAAAGCGGCGCCCGCCGCTTACGAATTCTGTCACGCGCTGCAACGCTCATTGCACACGTTAAAAGGCAGCGCTCGTATGGTGGGCGCAATGCGGCTCGGCGAGCTCACGCATTTGCTCGAGACGCGGGTCCAGCTTGCGCTAAAAGCCGAAGCCGTCGTGCCCTCAGTGTTCGACGAGTTCGAGGTGGAAATGGATCGCTTATCTGCGGGCGTCGATCGCCTGCAGGGCCCGATCGAAGAGTTGGCGGAGGCGCCGTCCGCCGCCAAGGCCGCCATTGAGCCAGCACCAGAGGCCCAGCCCGGCAGCCCGGTCGCGATGCTGCGCGTACAGGCCGCCACCCTCGATCGGATGGTCAACGAATCCGGCGAAATAACGATTGCGCGCTCGCGCATGGAAGGTGAGCTGCGCATCATCAAGCAATCGATGCGCGAACTCGGCGACAGCCTACTGCGGTTACGTTCCCAACTGCGTGAAGTCGAGCTGCAGGCTGACAGCCAGTTGCAGTCGCGCGCACCCGCCAGCGGCGAGGAAAATCCCGAGTTCGATCCGCTTGAGTTCGATCGTTACACGCGTTTGCAGGAGTTGACGCGCATGATGGCGGAAAGCCTGCATGACGTGACGGCGGTCCAGCAAAGTTTACTCAAGAACATCGGTGAAGCCGATGCCGCTGTCGTGCAGCAAGCGCGCACAAGCCGGGATCTGCAGCAGGAACTGATGCGTCTGCGCACCTTGCCATTCTCAACCTTGAGCGAGCGCTTGTACCGGATTCTTCGGCAATGCGCGCGCGAGCTCGACAAGAAAGCCAACCTCGACATTGAGGGCGGCCAGATCGAGCTCGACCGCAGCGTGCTCGAAAAAATCGCCGCGCCGCTTGAGCATTTGCTGCGCAACGCCATTGCGCATGGACTTGAAACTCCGGCTGAACGCACGGCCGCGGGCAAGCCCGAGATCGGCCAGATGAAAATCACGCTGCGCCAGGAAGGCAATGAGATTGCGTTGCTTTTCAGCGACGACGGCGCCGGCATCAATCTCGTCAAGCTGCGCGCGAAAGCCATTGCGGCCGGTGTGCTGAGCGGCACCGAGACCATCGCGGACGCGGAGACGCTAAGGTTCATTTTTGCTTCGGGCGTATCCACTACCGATGCGATTACGGAGATCGCCGGCCGCGGCGTCGGCCTCGACGTCGTGCGCAATGAGATCGCGAGCATCGGCGGACGCGTCGAAGTTGTCACGGTGCCAGGCAAAGAAACCACGTTCACGCTGTTCCTGCCGCTGACGCTCGCCGTCACGCAGGCGCTGCTCGTGCGCAGCGGGTTCTCGACCTATGCTATCGCGTCGAGCATGGTCGAGCGGGTGCTCAAGGTTCGGGCCGACGTGCTGGCGAGCCACTATGCTCAAGGTACGGTGACGGTGGGCGACACGAGCTACCCATTGCATTATCTCGGACGCCTGCTCGGCGAAGCGGCCGCGCCGTCGAAAGCCGCGGCCCAGAGTTCGGTGCTGCTCCTGCGCAGCGGCGTGCAACGAATCGCATTGCATGTGGACGAATACCTCAAAAATCAGGAGATCGTGGTCAAGCATATCGGCCCGCAGCTAGCGCGCCTCGTCGGCATCGCGGGCGCGACCGTGCTCGGTGATGGCAGCATCATCATGATCATTAACCCCGTGCTGCTATCCAAGCGCAATGGCCTGGCGCTGATTGCGCCGGCAGCGCCCGCACCGGAACCGGCCATTGCGACGACGGTGATGGTGGTCGACGATTCGCTCACGGTGCGCAGCATTACGAGCGCATTGCTCGAGCGCGAAGGCTATCGGGTAACGACGGCGAAGGACGGCGTCGACGCGCTTGAAAAACTCCAGGATATGCTGCCCCAGGTGATGCTGCTCGACATAGAAATGCCGCGGATGGACGGGTTTGAACTTGCGCACAAACTGCGCGCCGATCCGCGCACGCGCGGCATTTCGATCATCATGATCACTTCACGCACCGCCGCAAAACACCGCCGGCAGGCGATCCAGCTTGGCGTCGATGGATTTCTTGGCAAGCCCTATCAGGAAGCCGAACTCCTCATGCAAATCAAATCGCTGCTCGAGCGTAGAGTCCCCGCCGTCGAGCTCGCGCAAGCCGAGGCTTTGTAACAACGGGCAATCGCGCATAATTGCATTGTCTTTGTTATCTTAACTGCGTTCGGTGTCAGTGAAGATTACGCGCAGCCCGCTGGACGCCGAGCGGCGATAATGAGAGTCCCACCCAGCCAAAGGCCTGCATGAATCTCGACCGTGTCGGTTCAGGGCGCGATCTGCCCAACGAGTTCAACGTCATCATTGAAATCCCGATGAATGCCGACCCCATCAAGTATGAAGTCGACAAGGAGACCGGCGCGCTATTCGTCGATCGCTTCATGTCGACCGCGATGCACTACCCGTGTAACTACGGTTATATTCCGCGCACCTTGTCGGGCGACGGCGACCCGGTCGACGTGCTCGTTTTAAGCCCCGTGCCGTTGATCAGCGGCGTGGTCGTGCGCTGCCGACCGGTCGGCGTGCTCAAGATGACCGACGAGGCGGGCGGGGACGAGAAACTGCTCGCGGTGCCGATCGACAAGCTGTGCAACGTTTATCTCAAAATTATCACGCCGGACGATTTGCCCACGCCGACGCTCGATCAAATCCGCCATTTCTTCGAGCACTATAAAGACCTCGAACCCGGCAAATGGGTCAAGGTCGAAGGCTGGTCCGGGCCGGACGCTGCGCGCCACGAAATCATGACCGGGGTTGCGCGCTACGAACAGGCGGCCAGGAAACCGATGTTCTAGCGCGCGACATTAATCCGCAGCCAGCAGCAGCAACACGATTGCGGCCCCTATGCCGGCGGGAATGCCAAAGCGTTCCAGGCGCGACACTGCACTGCCAGCGATGATTTCGACCGGCACATCGGTTGCCTCGAGCACGCGATTGGTGGTCGAGTCTTCGAGCATGCGCGTCAGTGAATTCTTGCGCGCGGTGCTCATCACGATCCGATCGCAATGCAGCCGCCGCGCGAAGTCTGGAATGAGTGTTGCCTTGTCGCCCACTTCGATATGAACCGTATGCGGCACGCTCGAGTTATCCAGCATTTTCTTGACGCGCATAATGGCCTTTTCGCCTTGCGTGCGATGGTACTCGCTGCGGCTCCCCCGACTCACGAAATTCGCGATGTGCCGCGAAAACGGCGGCTGCACATTTAGCAAGTGCACTTCGAGCGCGGGATTTTTCATAAATTCATTGAGCACATGTCTTGCCGCATACTCCGAATTGGGCGAGCCGTCGACCGGAAGCAGGATTTTCTTCATGCTGTTTTCTCCTAGTGAAGGTGATGCTACGACTGACTGCGTGGCCGGCGGCTGCCTGAAACTTTGCAAGCGCGCGGTGATACGGGATTCGATGCGGCGATGGTTTTTGACGAAGCCCGCGGCGAGCACCCCGCCGACGATGAGCACGACCAGCGTCGGCGCGACGAGCGGGTAATCGGCTAACAACGATTTAAGAAAAGGCTCCGCCGTCATCATTTTCACCGCGGTCCATGCCAGCACGCCGGCGCCCAAGTACACCACTGCCGGATAGCGGTCGACGAAACGCAGGATCAGAGTGCTGCCCCACACCACGATAGGAATGCTGACCAGCAGACCGAGAACCACCAGTAGATAACTGCCGTGCGCGGCGCCCGCAACCGCCAGCACGTTGTCGAGGCCCATGACGAGATCGGCTACGACAATAGTCTTGATTGCCGGCCAAAAACCAGCGGCCGAGCCCACCTTGACGCCATGTTCCCCCTCCGGCGCGGGCAGCAACAGCTTGTAGGCAATCCAGATCAGCAGCGTGCCGCCGGCAAACAACAAGCCCGGTATCGCGAGCAGCCATACGACCATGATCGTCATCAAACTGCGCACGCCAACAGCGACGACAGTGCCCCATACAATGGCGCGTGTGCGCAGCTGCACGGGGACACTGCGCGCGGCGAGCGCTATCACGATTGCATTGTCACCTGCCAGCACGAGATCGATGATGATGATGGCGAGAAGCGCCGGGAAAAACTCCGTTGACAACATTTCCATCTGCCCACCTCATGGTTGATCCGACGGCGGTCACGCGCATGTCGCGCGACCCGGCGGGAAAAAGTATGCTCAATGCAGCCGGCAACCGGAAATGAAGTTTCGTAATACGGCGCCGGACGCGCGGCCTCATTACAAAATGTAATGCGATGACAGGCCGCGTCCTATTGCAAGTGAGAAGTGACTGCGTATAATAAGCTCGTCGATCGCGTCTGATCGGCGCCCTCCAAAGGGGAGTAGCTTCGGGTAGCGCGCCACTGGCTACTACTGCACAATCGTCAAGACGGGAGTGATCCCCGGTTGTGCGGGCAACGGAAGCGTTGCGAGCGAGACCTTTGCCAGACATGGTAAAGGTCTTTTTTTATTTGGCGACCTGAGCCTGTTCGAGGTAAAGGCCGCTGCCCTTAGGCACTCTAAAAGGCACGGCATTGTTTAACTCTGTTCAGAGGAGTACGACATGCTGCGCACCAAAATCCGCCGTTACCTGAAGCACGGCACCCTGCGTCAATTAAGCGTTTTTGAAGCAGTCGCGCGTTTGCGCAGTTTCACGCGCGCCGCCGAGGAACTTTACATGGCACAACCGACGGTGTCCGTGCAGATCAAAAAACTTTCCGAAAGCGTGGGCCTGCCGCTGTTTGTGCAGCATGGGCGCAGAATCGAGTTGACCGCCGCCGGTCTTGCTCTCGAAGACGCGTGTCATGAAGTGTTCGGCACGCTGGTGCGCCTCGAAGACAATCTCGGCGACATCCGCGAGGGCAGCCGTTATTCCGCCGAAGTTGGCCGGGCAAACACCGCGCTGCTGCCCGTGCAGAAAGCATAAAGTGGCGCGCAGTGGAATGCACGCCGCGTCGACGGCAGGCGGGAGGCGTTCTCGTCACGGCATCGCGACGGCTGGAGCTCGCTACGCTCGTTAAAAATTATTCTACTGACCGGAACAAAATTTAAAGGGCGGCCGAAGCCGCCCCTTTTTTTGTTGATGCAGGTCTCAGCGTCCCTGCTGTTGCTTGAACTGGGATTGCGAAATCTGTAATTTCTCCAGCACTTCAAGTTTTTGCAGCCGCTTGTCGAGGATGTCCAGGATACGCACCGACTCCTTGGACGAACCCTGCAAGCTCGAAAATACACTGGTCCAATCCATGTTGGCAATGGCGCGGCGCATCGCCTGCTGCTCGGCCCGCATTCCGCGCATGGTGGTAACCAGGAACGCTGTGGCAATGCCGGCAAGCAGCAGCGTCAGGGTCAATACGATGAGTATCGCAAGTAACAGGGATTCACTAGTCATACGAGCGCGCTCCGCACATTAAGCCACCGTTCAAATGATAGCCGATTCCAGGACAGGTATGGGCGGCACTTGGGTCCTCACGAGCCTGGTGGCCGCTATTGTTCGGCCAGGCTTTTCAGTCGCGGATCGTGGGGGCGCTCAATTGACGCCGCCTTCCAGTACTTGCGCGCCTCGTCTTTCAAATCCATTTGATCGAGCCATGCGGCGTAAGCGATCCGGCTGGATAATGCCGCTGAGGCAGCGGGACGCAGGGCTTCAGCCTGATGGCGCACATCTGCGGGCGCTATCGCGAAATCGGCGGAACTCGAATACTTTTTGCCATCGGGCAAGCGCGCCGACACTTCCCACGTATAGGGCACGCCCTCCTGCAACGCAACGCTGGCCGGCAACTTGAATGATGGCGTATCGACCTGTGCTTCCTGGATCGAGCGACCCGTATCGTCGGTGATTTCGATCTGATATTTGACGCCGGATTGCAGTGGCTGCCAGTGAAATTCCGGCTGAGTTTCGAGCGTGCGTGTTTTGTGAAGATTTAAAAGCCTAATGCGGGCGCCCGTGCGGAATCCGCGCATCACCATGGCGCCCTGCGCCACGCCAACAGGCTTTATGCGGATAGCATTGCCGCCCTTGCCGAGCGATGAGCCGCGCTTTTCGGGTTTGGCGCCACTCGTCACATCGGGCTGGGCCGCTTTGAACACGATCGCCGCAGGTCCTTTGAATATGAACTCGTCCCCCGTATCCAGGTACAACGCAACGAGTGTCGCACCGGCCGCCAGTTGCACCTGTGCTCCGGCCTCAAGTTCGGCGAGTATGGTCAGGTCGCGCGCGCGCCCATCCGCGGCCATCGTCCCCTTGCCCTGCAGATCAGTCACCATCGCGACGCCGGCGCACCAGGCCGACGCGGGCAACATAAAAGTCGCGGCCACAATCCACACGTTCAGCCATGCTCTGGCTTTGGCTAAGAAATAATTGGTCTTGTTCATGACTTTCGTGCTCCTCGATTGTCTCGTCCACCCGCCTCAAGGACGTTAAGTGGGAAGTGGTGGTCGTTGCTCATGATTGTAAACCGCCCGAATCCGATGTGCCTTGTGATACGCCATACAGATCGAGTGAATTTTCACATTTCCCGCGCCGCATCGACCCGTTCGTTTATGAATACGGTCTGCGACCTGCTAGACTTTGCGCAATGATACGCGCAAGCGCCGCCATCCTTATCGTACTGCTCGCCGCCGGGCTCGACCACAGCAAGTGGCTTCACCGGCTCGATATGAAACTTCTGGACGCGCAGTTCAAGGCACTGCGAACTTATGCACTGCGCCCCGCCCCCAATGCCGTTGTCATTATCGGATTCGACGACGACACCACTAACGCGCTGCGCGAGCCGTTTACACTTTGGCATCGACATATCGGAAAGTTTCTCCAGGCGGCGGCCATGGGCGGTGCTGCCGCGGTGGGGCTCGATGTCGTGTTGCCGGATCGCAGTTACGAATTTATCGCACCCGGCTATGACCGGCAGTTGCTGACCGGCATTCTGATCGCACGCAGAACCACGCCGGTCGTGCTGGCGCTGACCGTCGACCAGGGAAGCGTGACCCGCCCGGTTTATCCTGCATTCCTCGCCGCGGCCGGCAATAATTCTACGGGCTATGCGATATTGCCGCAGGATCCCGACGGTTCCGTGCGCAGATTCGATGAGCAAATTGGCGAGAACAACAGCGTGGAAGGCACGCTGGTCGGTCAGATGGCGCGTAAGCTCGGCAAACCGGTAAGCGAAGGCTTTATCGACTTTTCGGCTGGCGAGCCTTTCAATTTCATTCCGCTGCAAAACGTTCTGGCCTGGTATGAGTCAGGCAACGCCGCTGAACTCAGCCGGACATTTGCAGGCAAAGCCGTATTGCTCGGCAGCACCTTGAAATATGAAGACCGTCTTGCTGCTCCGGTCAACCTAGCGGCGTGGGACCTGGCCGCGATCAATATGCCGGGCGTCCTGCTCCATGCGCAGGCGTTACGCAACCTCCTTAACGATGGCCTGATCCAGCCCGCTCCGCACTGGCTCCCGCTCGGACTGGCCATAACAATGGCATTGTTGTGGCTATGGACCCCCGTCCCCGCAATCGCGTTTGCAGCGCTCGCGGCCCTCTCGGCCCTATGCGTTATCGCGTCGACTTATGCATTATCAAGAGGCGTTCAACTGCCCGTTGCCAATACCATGGTCATCGCTTTGATTGCGCTAGGCGGACGCCAGGTTGTCGAAACGGCGCTCAATCTTCGCGAGCGCGTCAGGCTGCGGCGTATTTTTGGCGGCTACGTGAGCCCGCCGATCATGCGGGAGATTCTTGCGGGCAACCTGCAACCGACGCTCGGCGGCGTCAAGCAGTTTTCCTGCGTGCTGTTTTCGGATATTCGCGGTTACACGACTCGCAGTGAAGGCATGACTCCGGTACAAACGATCGCATTTTTAAACGGCTATTTCGATCGCATCGTGCCAATCATTCATGCGCACGGCGGCACCGTCATCAGCTTCATGGGGGAC
>JANXRI010000058.1 GCA_025353085.1 Betaproteobacteria bacterium | reverse complement strand
GCTGATGACCGGCCTGAACATCACGCATGTGCCGTACAAGGGAACTGCCGCGGCAATCACCGCGTTGATTGGCGGCGAAACGCAAATGGCTTTTCTGTCGTTGCCGCCGTGCGTGCCGCTGATTCAGAGCGGACGTCTGCGCGGCATTGCAATCGGCAGCGCCAGGCGCGCGGCGGCCGTGCCCGATCTGCCGACCGTCGCCGAATCCGGATTACCGGGTTTCGATGTGTCGGCGTGGAACGGCGTTCTCGCGCCGCGCGGTTTACCAAGGGCGCTGGTCGTGCGGCTGAATCGTGAATTCAACCGCATCGTCGACAATCCGGAAGTCAAAGACAAGGCACTTGCGCAGGGCACCGAACTCGAGAATCAGACGCCTGAACAGTTCGGCGCCTTCATCGTCGCGCAGACGACCAAATGGACGAGGGTCGCGAAAGCGGCAGGGATGCGGGCGGATTAAAAATTGCAATAAAGGTAGCGGCGGAAAGTTGGAATTACGCGTCACCCATTTCGCCGCGGCGTTTATCATTGTTCCACCGGCTCAATCAGCAACAATAGTGGAAGACACGATATGTCAATCCGGATGAAGCACCGCCGTGGTCCCGCCGTTGTCGTTCGCCTCGCGGCGGCTCTCGTTGCGGCGGCGGCCCCACTGGCGCTCGCACAAACCTTTCCGGCCAAGCCGCTGCACATCGTCGTGGCATTTCCACCGGGCGGACCGTCGGATTATGCGGCGCGCGTGGTCAGCATGAAGCTCACGGAAAGCATGGGGCAGGTGGTGGTCGTCGACAATCGGCCCGGTGCGGGCGGGGCGCTCGGAACCGAACTGGTCGCGCGCGCCGCGCCCGACGGTTATACCTTGCTCATCGGCAACACGGGCACGCTCGCGGTGCTGCCGCATTTGCAGGCGTCGGTCACCTACAACGCAACGCGCGACTTTACGGCGATCACCAACCTGATCGGCGGGCCGTCGTTCCTGCTAACGCATCCGTCGGTGCCGGCGACGAACTTGCGAGAGCTGATCGCGCTGGCAAAAAAACGGCCCGGCCAGCTCACCTATGCGTCGGCCGGCGTCGGGCAGATTTCGCACATGAACGGCGAGCTGCTCAACCAACTGGCGAACATCAATCTGCTGCACATTCCGTATAAAGGTACCGGTCCGATCATGCCGGAGATGCTCGGCGGCCAGGTGTCGATGACGTTTTCCACCTCAATCGATAATTTGCAGTTTGTAAAATCGGGGCGCCTGCGCGCGCTGGCGGTCACGGGCCGCGAGCGCCTCGCCGTCGCGCAGGATCTGCCGACAATGGCTGAATCGGGCTTACCCGGCTTCGAATCGCTCAACTGGAACGGCATCGTCGGCCCGGCGGGGATGCTGCGGGACGTAGTAAGTCAGCTTCATCGCGAGATCGTGCGAGTGATGAATCTGCCGGACGTTAAGCCCAAGATCGTCGCGCAGGGGAATTTCGTGATCGGCGACACGCCGGAACAGTTTGCCGCCTATATCCGGGCCGAGTCCGACAAATGGGCGCGGGTCGTCAAGCAGGCCAACATCAGGCTCGACTAACCACAGGAGACGTAAATTGAATGCACCCGACATGAAACCGCGTTCGATCGTTGCATCGCGCATGGCGCGCATCAAGCAATCGCCGAGCAATGCCGCCAACCAGCGCGCCACCGAACTCAAAGCGCAGGGCCAGGACATCATTTCACTCGCCATCGGCGAACCCGATTTCACAACCCCCGACAACGTCAAGCAGTCCGTGGTGGCGGCGATGGCGCGCAATCAGACCCGCTATACCGCGGTCGACGGGACGCCCGAATTAAAACAGGCGATCCGCGGCAAGTTCAAACGTGAAAACGGTCTCGACTACGCGCCCGAACAAATCACGGTCGGCACCGGCGGCAAGCAGGTAATCTTCAACGCGCTGATGGCGACGCTCGATCCGGGCGACGAAGTGATCGTGCCGGCGCCGCACTGGGTGTCGTACACCGACATGACGTTGCTCGCGGAAGGTATACCCGTGGTCGTGCCGTGCCCGGAGTCGCATGGTTTCAAGCTGCAGCCCGCTGACCTCGAGCGCGCGATTACGCCGAAGACCAAATGGTTCACGTTGAATTCGCCCTGCAATCCGAGTGGCGCGGCCTACAGTCATGATGATCTGCAAAAACTTACCGCGGTGCTGTTGCGCCATCCGCACGTATGGGTGATGGCCGACGACATGTACGAGCACATGCTCTATGACGGACACCGGTTTGCCACCCCCGCGCAGGTCGAGCCGCGTCTGTACGACCGCACGCTGACCATCAACGGCGTCTCCAAGGCGTATGCGATGACCGGCTGGCGCATCGGTTACGGCGGCGGTCCAGTCGAGCTCATTCGGGCCATGCGCAAGTTGCAATCGCAGAGCACTTCGAACCCGAGTTCAATCAGCCAGGCGGCCGCGGTTGAAGCGCTTAACGGCCCGCAGGATTTTATTCCCCAACGCGCGGCGATCTTCAAGCAGCGCCGCGATGTCGCGGTGGCCATGCTGAACGCAGCACCGGGCCTGAAGTGCCACCAGCCGGAGGGCGCGTTTTATGTGTTTCCGAACTGCGCCGGCGTCATCGGCAAAAAGACGCCGGAGGGAAAAGAAATCCGTAGTGACCAGGACTTCACCATTTACCTGCTCGACAGCGTAGGAGTGGCCGTCGTGCAGGGAGACGCCTACGGGATGTCTCCGTACTTCCGGGTCTCGTACGCGACATCGATGGAGCAACTGAAGGAGGGCATGGCGCGCATTCAGCGCGCCTGCGCGGCGTTGACGTAGCGCAGCGGCGAATCAGCGGGCGTTTTTTTCGATTGCCACGCTGCGTCGATGAACTGCAAGGTTACATGCGCAAGTGATCACCGTGGCGCGGTTGCAGTAAATCTTTGCAATAAATAATTCTTAAACACCGGAGTAGAAACCATGTTTCACAAATCTAAAATTCTGGCAGGTGCGCTCGCGGTCTTGCTCATCGCCGCCTGCGCGACTACATCCAACAACGACAAACCGCGCGACGGTTATTTTTTCGTTGGCGGACGTTATGTCGAAACCGACAAGGGGCCGCTGATGGCACGCCAGATGTATGTCGAGTATCACCTACCCGTTGTGCAGAAACATCCATACCCGATTGTGATGATTCATGGCGCCGCGCAGACCGGCACCAATTTCACCGGCACGCCCGACGGCCGCCAAGGCTGGGCGCAGTTCTTTGTCGAGCGCGGCTACGCGGTGTATGTCGTCGATCAGCCTGCACGCGGCCGTTCGGCGTACCTCGACGCGCTCGGCGGGAACATCCGATTTTCATCAGCCCAGCTTGAACAGCGCTTCACTGCGCATGAGAAATTCAACTTGTGGCCGCAGGCGAAGCTGCACACGCAATGGCCGGGCACCGGGCAGCGCGGCGATCCGACATTTGATCAATTCTACGCGTCGCAAGTTCAGTACATCGGCAGCAACGCAGTTACGCAGGAACTCAACCGCGACGCCGCTGCTTTACTGCTCGACAAAATCGGACCGGCGATCGTCATGACGCATTCGCAGTCAGGCGCGATCGGCTGGCCGATTGCCGATGCGCGGCCGAAGCTCGTCAAAGGCATCATCGCCGCCGAGCCCAGCGGTCCGCCGTTCGCGAACGCCGTGTTCAGCAACGAACCGGCGCGGCTGTGGGGCGTGACCGATGTTCCGATGACCTACGATCCGCCGGTCACCGAGGCGAAACAACTGTCAGTTGCGCAACAGGCGGCGGCCGACGGTCCGAATCTAGAACGCTGCCGGCTGCAGGCAGAACCCGCACGTCGCATGCCGACGCTCGCGGGCATTCCGATTCTTATAATCGCCACCGAGTCGTCGTATCACGCCGTATACGATCATTGCACTTCGAAGTATCTCGCACAGGCGGGCGTGCCGAATACTTTCGTGCGGCTCGAAGACGTCGGCATCCGCGGCAACGGACATATGCTGATGATCGAGAAAAACAATCTCGAGATCGCCGACTTCATCGCGAAGTGGGTCGAGAAGAGCATTCGGTAAATCCACCGCGTCAGCGCTGACCTCACCTTCCCCTTGCCGCGAAGCAAATCCCCTTGAAGTGGAAGGTGAGAAATGCGCCACTCAGCGCGTAGCCGCGCCGCGCATCGTGAACAGGGATAAGCCGCACACGATCGCGAGCAGCCCCAGCGCGCTCAATGCTAACGACCAGTGCACGCCGATGAAGCCGCCGATGACGCCGACGGTGATGCCGGAGAATGCGCGCATGCCGAGTCCCGCCATGCTGTAAAGACCAATAACGCGGCCGCGAATGTCGGCAGGCGCGTTGATCTGCACGAGCGTTTGTGCCATCGAACTGAACGACAGTTGGACGAAGCCTGCGACCAGCAGCAGCGCGAATGAAATCGGATATGACGTCGAGGCCGCAAAGCCGCCAATCGCACAGCACCACAGCATCGCGAGAATAAACGCGGTTTTCGGTCGCGCGCGCAGCAGTCCGCGGCTTTCGAGCACGATCCCGGCAATCAGCGAGCCCGCCGCATCCGCGGCGAGCAGGACGCTGTAGGCGATGTCGGCATGCCCATGGCCGAGATCGTGCGCGAACTCGGGCATCTGCGCCTGATACGCGTTGCCGATAAACAGCGACGCGCCGCCGGCGAGCAGGGTCATCGAAACGATCGTGCGATTGCCGGCGATCGCGTGAATCACCGCGACGATATCGGCAACACCGCGTAAAGCAGCCGCACGCAGTACGCGCGGCTTGAACGGCGCCTTCCACAACCACAGCACAAGCGGCAGATAAATCAGCGCGTTCAATAATATTCCGCGTTCCGGACCGAAGGCGAGCATGAGGCCGCCGCCGATCGCCGGTCCCATCAAAAGCCCCAGCATGCGCGCGGTTGCGCTTAACCGGACGGCGCTTTGCAGTTGCGCGGCGCCGACGATATCGTGGATGAACAACTGGCTCGCCGGTCCCCACAGCACGCCGGCAAAACCGTGGATTACGAGCAACACCATTGCGTGCCACATCTCGAGCGTGTCGGTTATGAATAAGTAGCCCCACGCGAGCGACACCGCGATGAAACACACCATGCCGAGCTGAATGATGCGGCGCGGATCGAAGCGGTCGGCGAGCGCGCCGGAATAAACCGAGAACAAGAGGAACGGCAGCCAGTGCGAAACCACGGCGAAACCGCCGAGCGCCTGCGAGTGAAATTTTTCAAACAACATCCAGTAGCTGATGACGTGCTCGATGCTGTCGGCCATCATCGCGAGTGCCGAAGTGATGAAGTAAGCGCGGAAGACGGGATGGCGCAGCGCCGCGAACGATTTTTCGGCGGGCGCAGGTGTGGAGCTGCGGTCGGTGCCCAATGCAGACTTTCGAAACGATTTGGGCCCGGTGACCACGCGTCGCGCGGTGGTTGGGCCCTTCGGGGTCTGCGATAATAAACGAACAGCCCAAAAATTGGAAACTGGCGGGCGCGCGAATGCGCGAATACCATGATCCCGACAAGCAGCGAGAAGGCCAACCAGCGATGAATACAATGCGTTCGAGTGTGAATATCCCTATCCTCGTTGCGGCGCTGTTCGTGACCGGCGCATTTGCGCAGAACACCGGCAGCTATCCAACGAAACCAGTACGCATCGTGGTGCCGCTCGCGGCCGGCGGCAACGTCGATATCGTCGCGCGCACGCTCGCTCAGCACCTCTCCGACAACCTCGGGCAGCAGGTCATCGTCGAAAACCGGCCGGGTGCCAGCAGTCTGGTCGGCACCCAGCTCGTCGCCAAAACTGCGCCCGACGGCTATACGCTGCTCGCCATCGCCAACACTTTCGCGATGGTGCCATCCATCATTACGAACCCCGGCTACGATCCGCTGAAAGATTTTTCCGCCATCACGCTGACCTGCCTCGTGCCGCAGGTGCTGGTGGTAAATCCCGCGCTGCCGGTGAAAACGGTCAGAGAGCTGATTGCGCTCGCCAAGGCGCGGCCGGGAGAGCTCACCTACGCGACGTCGGGGCCGGGCGGCACCGGACACATGGCGACCGAGCTTTTCAGCCGGCAGGTCGGGGTGAAGATGCTGCACGTACCGTACAAAGGCAATGCGCAGGCGCTCATCGACGTCATCGGCGGGCAAGTCATGCTGATGTTCGACCAGGTCAGCACGTCGGACGCGTACATCAAGTCGGGCAAGCTGCGTCCGCTCGCCGTTTCAAGTCTCACGCGCTCGCCGCTGTTTCCCGATCTGCCGACCATCAGCGAAGCGGGTGCGCCGGGCTTCGAGGACATTACTTTCAACGGGCTGGTCGCGCCGACGGGGACGCCGCGC
>JANXRI010000039.1 GCA_025353085.1 Betaproteobacteria bacterium | reverse complement strand
TCCATTGCGCGGGCGGCACGCGATTGGCCATCGCGGCATTCTCCGCCGGCAATCCGAATGCATCCCATCCCATCGGCTGCAGCACGTTGAATCCACGCATGCGGTGATACCGGGAGAGCGCATCGCCTATGGTATAGTTTCGCACGTGCCCCATATGCAGTTTGCCCGATGGATAGGGGAACATCGACAGGCAATAATATTTGGGTTTGCCGTGCGTGCGCGTCGCATCGGCAGCGGGCTCTACGGCGGCAAATGAGCGCTGTTCGGTCCAGAAAATTTGGGCGTCGCGTTCGAGTGAGTGGGGATTGTACTTGTTCTGCATACGGGTCTGCGGGTGCGACGAAGACGCGAATTATACCTGCACCGCATGCCAGATCCCCTGCGAACACGGGCGGCCGCGAAGCGGAAATCAGGGGAGTTCAAAATGAAAATAAAGACACTGCTCACGCTACTGCTCGCATGCGCTGCGAGTTGCGCAGCGGCGGCGACCAAACCAACACTCGTCGTTGAAGGCGTGCAGATGCCGGCATGGGTCGAGCGCGCAAACGGTAGTCGCGATGCGCTGATGGTGGGCGCATCGCTTGGCAACAAAGACCGCGTGGTCACCGGCGCCGGCGCGCGCGCGTTGCTGCGGCTTGCCGACGGCAGCCTTCTCAAGCTGGGCGAGAACGGATCATTGGGGCTCGACGACCTCGGCACGCAGAAATTCAAGGCCAAAGAGGTAGTGACCGCATCGCTCGACGTACTGCGCGGTGCCTTTCGCTTCACAACCCAGGCGCTCTACAAATTTCGTGGCGAACGCGACGTCAAAGTCAGGGTCGTGACAATTACGCTCGGCATCCGCGGTACTGATCTATTCACCAAAGCTGATGCGACTCGCGATATCGCGTGCCTGATCGAAGGCCAGGTCGACGTTACGCGCGGCGACCAGGCGTTCACGCTGACCCAGCCGATGTCGTTTTATGTCGCGCCTAAAGATAAGCCGGGCGAGCCGGTCGTCGCCGTTTCGAGAGAACAACTCGTCAAGTGGACGCAGGAGACCGATCTCGGCGCGGGCGCCGTGCGTAAGGGCGGCAAGTGGCGCGTCTATCTGGGTGAAGCCAACGATCAAGGCGCCGCGCTTAAAATCTACGATCAATTGCGTAACGGCGGCTATGCGGCGGAGATCCGGCCGATGACCGGCGCCGAGGCCGTCACTTACCGCGTGCGCATTTCCAATCTCGCCACGCAGGCGGAAGCGGCTGCGCTGGGCGAAAAACTCAAGAGCCAGATGGGTTTAAACGAGACGAAAGTTTCAAAGTAATTTGGCGCGTCCGCAAAATGGCGCCGCTCCAGCGTGTTTGCGGCGACATGCCGGAGGTGCTGTTTTATAATCGCACGTTGCTTCAACACACCGTCCATGTCGTCTCCTTCATTTCTGTCCGGCCTTAACGAGCCTCAACTCGAAGCTGTAACTCTGCCGCATCAGTCGGCGTTGATTCTTGCCGGCGCCGGCAGCGGTAAAACGCGCGTGCTGACCACGCGCATCGCCTGGTTGATACAGACCGGCCAGGTAAGCCCCGCCGGGCTGCTCGCCGTAACTTTCACCAACAAAGCCGCGAAGGAAATGCTCGTGCGCATCAGTTCGATGCTGCCGATCAACACGCGCGGCATGTGGGTCGGCACCTTCCACGGCCTGTGCAATCGCATGTTGCGCGCGCATTACCGCGAAGCCGGGCTGCCGCAGCTATTTCAGATTCTAGACAGCCAGGACCAGCTCGCGCTGATCAAACGCATGATGAAGGCCGCCAACGTCGACGAGGAAAAGTTTCCGGCGCGCCAGATTCAGTATTACATCAACAGCCATAAAGACGCGGGCAAGCGCGCGATCGATGCCGACGACTACGATGGCTTCACGCGGCGCCTGAAGGAACTGTACGCGGTGTACGACGAGCAGTGTCAGCGCGAAGGGGTGCTCGATTTCGCGGAACTTTTGTTGCGATGTTACGAACTTCTGGCGAAGAACGAAATTTTGCGCGACCATTACCGCGGTCGTTTCCGGCATATCCTGGTTGACGAATTTCAGGACACCAACCGGCTGCAATATCAGTGGCTGCGCATGCTGGCCGTGGGGAACTCCACCGGGACAGCGCACGGCGCGGACAACGCGATTTTTGCAGTCGGTGACGACGACCAGTCGATCTACGCATTTCGCGGCGCATCCGCGGCCAACATGGGCGATTTGCAGAAAGATTTTTCAATCGAAAAGGTGATCAAGCTCGAGCAGAATTACCGTTCGCACGGTCATATCCTCGACGCTGCCAACGCGCTGATCGATCACAACCGCCGGCGCCTCGGTAAAAACCTGTGGACTGCCGAAGGCAAGGGCGAGCCGCTGCGCGTCTATGAAGCGGGCGGCGATATCGACGAAGCGAACTTCATCGTCGACGAGGTTAAATCGTTGCACCAGGAAGGCCTGCGTTTGTCGGAGATAGCGCTTCTTTACCGCTCAAATGCGCAGTCGCGCGTGCTCGAGCATGCGCTCTTCAATGCCGGCATGTCATACCGCGTATATGGCGGCCTGCGCTTCTTTGAGCGCCAGGAGATCAAGCATGCGCTCGCGTATTTGCGGGTGCTTGCAAGCGATGAAGACGACGGCGCGCTTTTGCGCATCATCAATTTCCCGACGCGCGGCATCGGCAACCGCGCGCTCGAGCAATTGCAGGATGTGGCACGCGGCCGCGGCATCAGCCTGTGGGCGGCCGCCAAAGAAAAGGCGCTCGCCTCAACAACACGTGGAGAGGCCGGTCTCCGCAAAAAAGGCGTCGATGCATTCGTCGCGCTGATCGCCGGCATGCGCGCCGCGTGCGCCGGCTTGCCATTGCCCGAAATCATCGAGCATGTGATCGCGCACAGCGGTCTCAAAGAGCACTATGCAAAGGAGCGCGAAAGCGCGGATCGCCTTGAAAACCTCGACGAATTGATCAATGCAGCGGCGGGTTTCGTTGCGGATGAAGGCCAGGAGGACACGACCCTGGCGGGGTTTCTCGCGCATGCAGCGCTCGAAGCAGGTGACAATCAGGCTCAGGCCGGCGCCGATGCGCTGCAGTTGATGACGGTGCATTCGGCCAAAGGCCTCGAGTTCCACACGGTGTTCATCAGCGGTCTCGAAGAAGGGCTGTTCCCGCACGAAAACAGTTTGTCGGAGGCCGACGGCAAGGAAGAGGAGCGACGGCTCATGTACGTGGCGCTGACACGCGCACGGCGGCGCTTATATCTGACGTTCGCGCAAAGCCGCATGCTGCATGGTCAGACGCGCT